>JBDSMK010000107.1:0-4696 GCA_039915905.1 Ilumatobacteraceae bacterium | reverse complement strand
TCACGGATCCCGCACGCAACGCGCCTGCCGACCGCAAAGCCCACGTCAGCCATTCCGGCGTGACGTGGCGCAGTTCACGCGGAATCCTCCCCATATCCATAACGTTTAGCCTAGAAGTGGGGTCCGGGGCTGTCAGGGACGTGGTAGCAGGTCGTTGTGGCCGATCTCGTAGCGAAGGTGGGTCATGGTGTCGGCGGCGGTTCGCCTAGCGCTTTGTCCACCTTGAGGAAAGGAGGGGTCAGTGGATTCCGCGCGCCGAGGCGAGGAACTCGAGAAAGCGGGTCTTGCCATTGAGTTGGCCCTGGCCTGTGAGCGCCTGGTCCATCCCGCCACCAAGGATCATCAGCTTGTAGCTGCCCGACGATGTATCGACGCGGATGTCGCCCAACTCGGCAGACAGGAATTGTGCCAAGCCTCCACCGAAACCGTCGACAGACGACTTGGTGATGTCCTCGCGCCGCACCGAGATTGGCTCATCCTTCATCTGCAGCTTCCGGTCGACCTGTACAAGGACGAATCGATCGGTCATCACTCCGATCACGAAGGTCTTGTTCGAGAACGACGTACGCTGGGTTGCCTGGCAGACACCGAGCAACTGCTCGTCCGGCGTCAGGAGCGGTGGCATGAGGGCTTGGTACATCTGGTCGGCCTGTGCTGCCTTGTCCTGAATCCATCCCATTCGACGACGCTAACGCGCTTGTCAGGCCCTGGATCCCGGGGCGACGACGTGGGCTGCCAAACGATACGAGACACTGGCCTGTCGGAATCCCGTTCCCCGCGACGCTGACGTCAGAACGTTGATGGCGGCTGGGTCATAGATGGCTGTGCGGCTGTCAGCATCGGCTAGATCGATGGTGCTGTCGGGCCAGTCGACAGCAGACGCCGTGGCGTCAACGGCGGCCGCCACGACATCGATTCTGACAGGCTCGTACGGTTCAGAATCGAGGCCGATTGTGAGCGCAACGACATGGTCGACGAACAGCCGCAGTGCGCTTCTGCGGGCGTCGTGGTCGGTTTCGGTGAGTCCGTCGGCAATGTGGGTGAACACGACACCGGCGATATCGAGCACGAGCGTTGTTCTCGGTGGATCGGACACGCCGACGGGCGACACATACGCGTCGTCAGCGCTGAGTAGTCCTGCAGAGTCTGCCCTGGCAACCTCCAGCGCCACTCTGGCGGGGTCGATGTGACCGATCCGATACGGCCTTACCAACGGCTCAGGATCGAATGTCGATCGATCAGTGAAGAGAACTTCGCCATCTGCGTACAGAACAAGCGAGGGGCCGTTGGGCAGGAACGGAGGCACAATCGGGAACATCCCCTGCACCGTGATCTGCATCACCGGCGCGACCTGTTCGATGTGCTCCCTCAACTAGCCCTCCTCCGATCCGAAGGTCCCTCGCATCAGAGTCCATCGCAAGCACGCGACCCAATGAGAGCTTGGGTCCATTCCGATGTCTCGCTACATCACACGGAGCCGGGTGTGGGAATCGAACCCACGACCTCATGATTACAAGTCAAGTGCTCTACCAACTGAGCTAACCCGGCGGAGGTTCGGGAAAGGGTAGAGGGCCACGCTCGATAAAACCTACGGGAAGCCGGCTAAGGCCAGAACCACGAGTCTCACGGGGATCGGGTCGCGGAGGAAAGTTTCACTGCCGGCTGTGAATGCCTCGGCATCTTTCGGCAGCTTCGGCAGGCCTCCTCCGTTGGATCCCAGCGCGCAGAAGAGCTCTCCATTGTCAGCGTTCTCGATGCAGACGAGTTCGCCGTCAACCGAGGTCACCAGACCCGAGCGGCGTCAGCCCAGTCGACTGTTAGTTCTTGGCGCTCTCGGTTGCCGAATGACGATCGGGAGGACGCGACTCCGAGGTGGGCGCTGAGGTCGTGGTGTCTCTATGCGATGGCGAGCGGTTCGATCTGATCGAGGGTTCCCGAGAGTCGGTCTCGTTCGATCTCGAGCTCGTAGCGGCTCTGAAGGTTGAGCCAGAACCGTTCGCTGGTGCCGAAGTACCGGGCGAGGCGCAGGGCTGTGTCAGCGGTGATACCGCGCTTGGCGTGAACGATCTCGTTGATCCGGCGCGGTGGCACGCCGATCGCGACTGCGACACGGTGCTGGGTGATCCCGAGCGGCTCGAGATACTCGAGCATCAGGACTTCGCCGGGGTGGATCGGCTGCATGGTGGATGTGGTCATGTCATGTTCTTTCAGTGGTAGTCCACGATCTCGACGTCTTCGGGTCCAGCGGTCGTCCATCTGAAGCAGATACGCCACTGGTCATTGATGCGGATGCTGTACGAGTTTGCCCGGTCGCCTTTGAGCTTCTCGAGGCGGTTGCCTGGCGGTATCCGGAGATCTCCAATCTCATCTGCGGCGTCGAGGATGAGCAGCTTGCGCAAAGCAGCCCGCTGAGTGGGTTGATCGAGACGCTTCGATCGATGTCGTTGCCACACCCGTTCGGTTTCCTTGTCGCGAAACGATTGCAGCACGAGGCGAACATAACGTATTCCGTTATGAACGGCAACCGTTATGGTTGAGGGTCCTGCTTCCCGCCGATCTGTCGCGTCACGATCGCCGGAGGTCCGGGCACGCAAATCGCTGTGATGGCGCCGCCGCCGACCCCCATATCTACACGAACCGCGCGCGCCGCGCTGCCCTAATCCGTCCAGCCGGTGACGACGAACGGTCCCTTCGGCAGGGTCCCTGGCAGTGCGCGATGTAGGTGTTCAGCGTCAGGTCTGTTTGATGGAAGCACGGCGACGATCCGATCCGTTGCAAGGTCGGCCGTGCTGGCCAACTTCGCTGTAACCGCCGTCCGATCATGTAGAACCGGTCGGTGCCGTGGAGGAAGCCGCAAGCCTGGCGACAGTCGCGCGGTGGTGTTCTGCGCTCAGCCACGTGAGCACTGCGCGTACGCGCCGGTTGTCGTCGGGTGAGGGAGGCAGGTCGAGCTTGCTGAAGATCCGGCTGATGTGGGTTTCGATCGTCTTCGGATCGACGACGAAACGTTGGGCGATCGCGGCGTTCGACAGTCCTTGGGCCATGACGTCGAGGACCTCCTGCTCGCGAGGTGACAGCCGGTTCAGTTGTTCGGCGAGCGATTGTCTGCCGAGGAGATGTGCCACCACCTCGGGGTCGAGCACGGTGCCTCCCGAGACGACAGTTCGCAGTGCGCTCACCAGGACGCCGACGTCGACCACAGAGTCCTTGAGTAGGTAGCCGAAGTGCCGGGGTGACGCACGGGCGAGGTCGGTGACGTACCGGCTCTCAAGAGACTGCGACAGCAGCAGGATGCCGAGTTGAGGGTGGATAACTCGAAGTTGGGACGCCATGCGGGCGCCTTCGTGCGTGAAGGTTGGCGGCATGCGGATGTCGATGATGGCGGCATCGGGCGCGACGGCAGCCACCAGCGCAGGGAGTTCGTCGGCGTCGGCCGCTGATCCAGCGACTTCGATACCGGCCGCGGTCAACAAACTGCTGATGCCGTCACGCAACAGGCCCGAGTCATCGGCGATCACGACGCGCACGGGATGGTCCCCTCGATGCAGGTGCCGTTGCGATCGGAGCGAACGACGACCTTTCCTCGGGCGGTCTCGACGCGGTCGAGTAACCCACGCAATCCGCTGCTCGTGACGTCTGCTCCGCCGCGGCCGTTGTCGGCGACGCGAAACCGCAGCGCGTCGTGTTCGTGGCAGAGATCGATGCTGATCAGATCGGCCGCGGCATGTTTCTGAGCGTTGACGACCGCCTCGGCGATCACCAACCATGTCGTGAACTCCACTCCTGGCTCCACGCGACCGACCTCGGTTGTCACGTTGAGCTTCACCGTGGAGCTACGTGCGAGGTCGTCGAGCGCGGCGGTCAGCCCGCCCTCGGCCAGCGCTTGGGGGTGCAGACCGTTGGCCAAAGCGCGGAGCTCACGTGCTGCGGCGGCTGCCTCACCCGCGCCGGATCGCAGCGCGCCCTGCATTCGGCCGAGGTCGCCATCGAGCCCCGCCGCCTGGAGCCGGTAGGCGAGAGCGAGCAACGTCTGCTGCGCCCCGTCGTGCAAATCGCGCTCGATTCGCCTTCGTTCGTCATGCTGGGCTCGGGCGATCCGGAGTCGCGATTCCTCCATCTCGGCCACCTTCGCGGCGAGCTCGCACAACAGCCGCGTGTTGTCGAGTTCGACGACAGCCATGGTGGCGATCTGGCGCATCGACGCCTCGCTGGTGCGTTCGGGGTCGTAGCCGATCCGAGCCACCACACGATCGCCTCGCATGACCTCGACATGGGCGTTGCGGTCAGCGGAAGAAGCCCCGGTGGCCGACAGCCAGAGGTCTCCCGGCGTGGGGAACGCCACGACGAGTTCCTCATCGCCCGTCGCTACGCGCAGGAGGTCTTCGATGTCGACTCCGGCGCGATCGACCGCCAGACCCGCTCCGAGGATCCGCCGCGCGTCATAGCTTCGGCGGTTGAAGCGGCGGTCGAGGCGAGCCTGTAAGCCGCGTCGCAGCGGCGCTGCGAGCAGCGAGGCTGCGACAGCGCCGACCGTTGCAGCAGCAGCCGGCGCCGCGGACCACCCGCGCCCGAGCTGTGCAGCGGTCCACACCAGTGCGGCGTACACGCCGACGAGCGCGGAGGTGAGCAGCGAGTAGGTGAGCGTGGTCGTCACGACCCGCTCGACGTCGTAGAGCCGGTAGCGCAGCACCGACAG
>JBDSMK010000105.1:0-2716 GCA_039915905.1 Ilumatobacteraceae bacterium | reverse complement strand
CGGAGCCGGCGGACGAGCGCACCGTCCCGGTGTCGCCGACCGACGCAGCCGACACCCAACCTGTCCTCTCAGTGCGCGGACTGTCCAAGCATTTCCGCACCGGCCCGCCATGGCAGCGTCGGCGCGTCGACGTCCTCGATGACCTGTCTCTCGACGTGCACCCAGGAGAGCTCGTGGGCCTGGTCGGTGAGAACGGATCGGGCAAGAGCACGCTGATGCAGGTGATCGTTGGTCTGCTCGGTAGCGATACCGGCCACATCGATCGCGCATCCCGGGTGGGCTACTGCCCGCAGCAACCCCTGCTGTGGGACAAGCTCACCGTCGCCGAGCACTTCGCACTGTTCGCCACCGCATATTCGATGAGTGAGGAACAGGGTCGTGCCGCCGCGACATCGCTGCTCGATGAACTGCAATTCACGCGCTACGAGGACTACCGGGTGGAGCGCCTGTCAGGCGGAACCCGTCAGAAACTCAACCTTGCCCTTGCTTTGATGCACGATCCGCAGTTACTTCTCCTCGATGAGCCCTACTCGGGATTCGACTGGGAGACCTACCTTCGTTTCTGGGAGATGAGCCGGCGCCGACGCGATCAGGGCATGGGAATCCTGATCGTCAGCCACCTGTTGGCCGAACGTGAACGACTCGACCGTGTCTACGAGCTTCGAAACGGCAAGACCCAACTTCTATGACGCGCGCCCTGACCTTCACGCGAGAGCAGTTGCGAGCACCGTTCACCCTGGCGCTGCTAATCGCCGTGCCCGTCCTCTTCGTCGTCTCCGCTGCGGGCACGCTCCACGACTTCGCCAAAGCGTTGGGCGGCTCGCTCGCAGGCGACGCCGCAGTGGCCCTATCTGCGGGCTGGGCAGCAGCCTTCCTCTCCGGTGCCCTCGGCTTCTTCGAAGCAGCGTCGTCACGCGGCGCTGACCGCCGCCTGGCATTGGCGGGACTCGGTGCCGCCAAGGTGGCCATCTCCCGGATCGTCGCGTCGATCACTCTGGCAACCGTCGCCGCCGTGGCCGCATTCGTTGCCTTGGAACTGCGCGGCCGTGTCGCCCATCCGTGGCACGCCGCCGCAGCCATCCTTGCCTTTGCGTGGCTGTATCTAGGAATCGGTGTTCTCATCGGATCGCTTATCACGGATCCGCTAGAAGGCTCCCTCATCGTCGTCTTCGTCTTCATCCTCGATGTCTTCTCCGGACCGGGTATGGGAGCAACCGCCGCCCCGTGGGCGGTCAGCCGCAAAGCAGCGGACGTCCTCATCGCCGCCGGGCAGGGCCGAGGTTCGTCCGGCGCCGAGTGGACAGGTCTGATCATCACCACTGTTGCAGCGCTTCTCGTCGCCTTCGCCGTGTTCGCCCTCTCCGCCCGGCGGCGCTCATGAACGCACGCATCGCCATCGCGACACGCCTCGGATTCCGTGAGCAAGCCCGCCGGCCACTCCTCATCGCCCTCCTCGTCGTGGTGCCCTTCGTCTTCATAACGAAAGCCATCGCCAGCACCCAGGCCATCCCCCGGCGCATCGGCCTCCCCGGCGGCGGCCACGTTCAAACGACCATGCGCGACATCCACGGTGCACTCATGGCCGCCATCGCGGTTGCGTTCCTCGCCGGGTTGTGCGGCGCGTTCATCGTGCGGTCCGCGCAGCAGGCAGACCGCCGCCTTGTGGTAGCCGGCTTCCGGCCCTTCGAGACAGTCATCCCACGCCTCGCCATTCTCACCGCAGCGACCGTTGTAGTGCTTGTGGTCTCGCTCGCGGTGACCGCGATCAGCTTCAACCCGCAGTCGTGGATCGCGTTCGCCGCCGGCACCATGCTCATCGGCCTCACCTACGCCTGCATCGGCGTCCTCGCAGGCTCGCTCGTCGGGCAACTCGGCGCGACGTACCTCGTCCTCTTCCTCGGCATGCTCGGCCTCGGCATCCTGCAAAACCCGATGTTCGGCACCGGCACCCCCAACGGTGCGGCCCTGTTTTTCCCTGACTATGGGGCCACCCGAGTCGTCGTCGAAGGGAGCTTCTCGTCAAGCTTTCACGCCTGGGGTGAACTCGCACTCGCGCTTGGCTGGCTCGCCATGCTCATCGCAGCGGTAGTGCTCGTGATCCGACGCCTACTGCGCCAGGCGTACAGTTAGCAAGCCCTGATCGGTCATGAGAATTCGGGTGATGCGGCCGGGGTGATTCAGTGAGACCGTCCGTTGCGAACTCCTCGAGCCAGCGTTGCCCAGAGGATGTCCGACGCAATCACACCATCAACGAGGCAACGCGCACTGGCTCTCGAACGCCTACGCGCAGGTCAGATCACTCAAAGAGGCGGTAGCTGACCGAGAGATCGGCCGCGCCAACACGCAACAGCGGCGCATCGACGGTGACCGCGATCGCAGCGTCGAGGAGAAGCGCTGCACCGAGCGCCTCGGCGTTCAAGAAGTTCAGCGGTCTAGTCACCGTGAGGACCTGCATGATGGGCACGACAACACGCAGGCTGAGCAGTCCAATCTGGTCCGGCAGATCTTCGAGAGAGGCCTTCACGCGTTGACGAACCGGGTCTCCGAGTGATTGGAATCGACCGGAGAGCGCGCCATTGCCGGATCCGGCGGCGAAAGCCGTCAGGTGTACTTGAAGGTCAAGGACCAAGTTGCGGATCGTTCAGTGCCAAGTCCGAGCGGTAGGCGGACGTAGCAGAGGCGAAAGGCGCTCTCGTACTGCGCCACTTCACCAATG
>JBDSMK010000097.1:0-4037 GCA_039915905.1 Ilumatobacteraceae bacterium | reverse complement strand
CACGCAAGCCTGCCGCGCACTGCGCGAGGAAGGCTACCGCGTCATCCTGGCCAACTCAAATCCGGCGACGATCATGACCGATCCCGACTTCGCCGACGCGACGTACATCGAGCCGATCACCTGGGAGGTGGTGGCCAAGATCATCGAACGTGAACGGCCCGACGCGGTGCTGCCGACGCTTGGCGGCCAGACCGGGCTGAACACTGCGATGGCGTTGTTCGAGCGTGGCCTGGTCGGCGTTCCAGGAACGCCCGAATTGATCGGGGCCAACGCCGAGGCGATCGCCACAGCCGAGGACCGTGGCCGGTTCAAACAGGCGATGATCGAGATCGGGCTCAAGGTTCCAGCCAGTGGCACCGCCCACTCCCTCGCCGAGGCGATGGAAGTGGTGACCGAGATCGGCCTGCCGATAATCATTCGCCCGGCATACATCCTCGGCGGTCGCGGCACCGGGATCGCCTCGACGATGGAGGAGTTCGCACGCCTCGCAGCCAACGGGCTCGACGCCAGTCCGATCAGTGAGATCTTGATCGAGAAGAGCATCGCCGGCTGGAAGGAGTACGAGCTGGAGGTGATGCGCGACGCTGCAGACAACTGCGTGATCATCTGCTCGATCGAGAACGTCGACCCGATGGGCGTGCACACTGGCGACTCGATCACCGTCGCCCCGGCACAGACGCTTTCCGATGTCGAGCTCCAACAGATGCGCGATGCAGCGATCGCCTGCATCCGGCGCGTCGGGGTGGAGACCGGAGGGAGCAACGTCCAGTTCGCGGTGCACCCCGGCACCGGCGAACAGGTGATCATCGAGATGAACCCACGCGTGTCGCGCAGCAGCGCGCTCGCGTCGAAGGCCACGGGCTTCCCGATCGCCAAGATCGCAGCGCGCCTCGCCGTCGGCTACACGCTCGACGAGATCGCCAACGACATCACCCGCAAGACTCCGGCCAGCTTCGAGCCGAGCATCGACTACGTCGTGGTCAAGATCCCGCGGTGGGCGTTCGAGAAGTTGCCCGGCACATCGGGCATCCTCGGCACCCAGATGCAGTCGGTGGGCGAAGTGATGAGCATCGGCAGAACGTTCACCGAGAGCCTGCAGAAGGCGTTGCGGTCATTGGAGCAAGGGCGCCTCGGTCTCGGCTGCGACCCTGCAGAGGAGCAGCTGGAATCGATCGACGACGCTGACCTGCTGGCCAGGGCAGGAGTGCCACGACCGGACCGGATCTTCGACGTCGGCGAGCTACTGCGTCGCGGTGTGTCGGTGGAGACGGTGTACGACGCCTGCCGAATCGACCCGTGGTTCCTCGACCAGATCTCCCAGATCGTCGAAGAGCGTGCTGAGTTGACGGCCGTGGGTGCCGGTGCGATGACCCGTCACTCCTGGCGGCGTGCCAAACGGTACGGATTCAGCGATGCCCAACTCGGCTACCTGTGGGGTCTTGGTGAGGCCGATGTGCGCGCCGCTCGCGAGGCTGCAGGCGTGTTCCCGACGTTCAAGACGGTGGACACCTGTGCCGGCGAGTTCGCGGCTGAGACGCCGTACCACTACTCCACCTATGAGGACGACTCCGAGGTGAGCCCGAGCGACAGGCCGCGGGTGGTGATCCTCGGCAGCGGTCCGAACCGCATCGGTCAGGGCATCGAGTTCGACTACTGCTGCGTGCACGCCTCGTTCGCCCTCCGCGCCGCCGGCTTCGAGACGGTGATGATCAACTGCAACCCGGAGACGGTGAGTACCGACTACGACACCAGCGACCGTCTGTATTTCGAGCCGTTGACCCTCGAAGATGTTCTCAACGTGATCCACGCCGAGACCGTCGCGGCCGGGGGAGTGGCCCCCAAGGTGATCGTGTCGCTCGGTGGTCAAACTCCGCTGAAGCTCGCTGGCCTACTGCCCGAGTCGATCATTGCCGGTACTTCCCCAGTGTCCATCGATCTCGCCGAGGACCGCGAGAAGTGGAACTCGCTGTGCAACGACCTGCACATCCCGCAGCCGCCAGGCGGCACCGCGGTGAACCTCGAGCAGGCCCGACGGGTGGTCGACCGTATCGGCTACCCGGTGCTGGTCCGGCCGAGCTACGTGCTCGGCGGCCGCGCGATGCAGATCGTCCACGACGACAGCCATCTCGCCGGGGCGATGGCGGAACTGGCCGGATTCGGCACGTTGGGGCGCGAGGGTGGGCTTTCGGCCGAGCGACCGGTGCTGATCGACCACTTCCTGGAGGACGCGATCGAGGTCGACGTCGACGCGATCCGCGATCACATCGGCGAGGTGCTGATCGGTGGGGTGATGGAGCATGTCGAGGAGGCCGGTGTCCACAGTGGCGACTCGGCTTGCGCGATCCCGCCGCAGACACTGCCGGCCTGGGTGATCGAGGTGATCGAGACCTATACGCGCACGATCGCCGAAGCGCTGGACGTGCGCGGTCTCATAAATGTGCAGTTCGCGGTGCGCGGCACAGCGGTTTACGTGATCGAGGCCAATCCACGGGCCAGTCGCACGGTGCCGTTCGTGGCCAAGGCAACAGGCGTTCCGCTGGCCAAGGTGGCGACGAGGGTGATGCTCGGTGCAACACTCGCCGAACTGCGCGCCGAGGGGTTGCTGCGGCCGGGCTCCACCAGCGGTCACGTGGCCATCAAGGAGGCGGTCATGCCGTTCAGCCGCTTCCCCGAGGTTGACCCCGCACTCGGACCGGAGATGCGTTCCACCGGTGAGGTGATGGGAATCGACACCACGTTCGGCAAGGCATTTTTCAAGGCCCAACTGGCTGCCGGAACGGTGCTGCCATCCACGGGCACGGTGTTCCTCTCGCTCAACGATCACGACAAGCCGGCCGGGTTGGTGGTGGCCGCGAGGCTGCGCGAGCTCGGCCTAGGCATCGCCGCCACGGCCGGCACGGCCGAGTATCTAGCACGCTTCGGACACGCGGTGGACCTCGTCGTCGGCAAGGTGAGTGAGGGTGCCTCGGTTACTGCTGTCGATCTGATCGCTGCCGGCAAGGTCAGCTTTGTAATCAATACCCCCCAAGGCCGCGGCGCGCGCAGCGATGGCGAGCAGATCCGCAAGGCCGCCAACACCTGCGCGGTGAGCTCCGTCACCACGGTCGCGGCAGCACTCGCCGCCGCACAAGGCATGGCTGAGCAAGCCGGCGCTGAACTGGAGGTCCGCACCCTTCAGGAGTTTCATGCCCTCTCGTTGGGGCTGCGATGACATGTTGGGATCTCGATGGTTGATCTGCTGACGGTGGTGGGTTCGGTGATCTTGCCGAACCCGGTTCTGACTGCTTCGGGAACGGCGGGACATGGCATCGAGATGGCCCCATTCGTGGACCTCGCCGGGCTCGGCGCGCACGTCGTCAAATCGTTGGCCGCGTTCGAGTGGGCCGGCAACCCGCCTCCTAGGGTGCAGCCCGCCGGTCATGGGATGCTCAATGCCGTCGGACTGCAGGGGCCGGGGCTGGAGGCATGGTGCCGCGACGACCTTCCGGCGCTCGCTACAGCCGGTGTACGGGTGGTGGTCAGCATCTGGGGTCGCTCGGTGGACGATTACCGTCGAGCCGCGCAACTGCTCGCCGGAGCCTCGTCCGCCGTGGTCGCTGTGGAGGTGAACCTGTCGTGCCCGAACCTTGAAGGCCGCCGCGGGATCTTTGCCCACGATGCTGAGCAGTCCGCCGCGGTGATCGCCGCGACCGCCTGCTGCGGACTCCCGCGGTGGGCCAAGCTCAGTGCCAACACCGACCGTGTGGTGGAGGTGGCCGCGGCGGTACACGAAGCCGGTGCTGAAGCAGTCACGTTGATCAACACGCTGTTGGGAATGGTGATCGATCCGGTTACCCGTCGGCCCGTTCTAGGTGCCGGCGGAGGCGGATATAGCGGCGCCCCGATCCACCCGGCAGCAGTGCGTACCGTGTTCGACGTTCGCGCTGCCCTGCCGAGCTTGCCGATCGTGGGGGTTGGTGGTGTGTCCAGTGGATGGGGCGCGGTCGAACTGTTGTTGGCGGGGGCGTCGGCGGTGCAGGTGGGCACTGCCAACTTCG
>JBDSMK010000035.1:0-5171 GCA_039915905.1 Ilumatobacteraceae bacterium | reverse complement strand
CTCGGCAGCGAATCGGATCGCGCCTGCGTTGTCGAGCGGCGCCGGCTCCACTGCGTAGCGCAGTTCGACGCCGGCACAACTGCCGTCGGGAAACGCGTCGACGAACGGCTCCGGCTTGAACCCGAGGGCCAAAGTGACCTCGGTGACCCTGCCGCGGGCGAGGTTGGTGACCAGACGTTCGAGGATCGACGTGTGCCCGACGGGCAACATCGGTTTGGGCGTCGTCAACGTGAGCGGCCGTAGACGCGTGCCGAAACCTCCGACGAGCACGACTGCCCGCATCAGCCGCCGTAGGTGGCCGGGGCCAACGATGTCGCCGAAGAAGTGTCCCCCGGCGCCGACGCGATCGTGGTCTCACTGGCAGAGGTGGAGCCCGACACGGGGGCCTCAATTGTGGGAGTCACCACTACGCCCGGCGTGCTGGTTTCCGAGTTGGAAGAGGCCGGCACGCTGACCGTCGCGCCGCCGTCTACGGCACCGAGCTCAGGGAGCTTCGGGGCACTGTCGGGCTGCGGGATGTCGGCACCTCGAGGAACCACCGCAACCACGAAGACCATGCCGTTGCGGTCGATGCGGATGTTGCGGAAGTCGGTGACGTAGTCGTGGAACTCGCCCGGCTTGGAGTAGTCGTTCCACACCCGCACCTTCAACTGCGAGTCCTGGGTGCCGCACTTGAACGACTTGGTGTCCCACTTCATGCCGCCCTGGTCGGGCGGGAGTTCCAGCACGGTGTCGTTGAGCTTCACGTTGTAGGTGTCCAGGAACACGCCGAGACGGGCCCTCGTGCCCGTGGCCTTGCTGCCGTAGGGGTGATAGTGGATCACGCCGTCGCCGTGGCTGTGTATCCCGGTGAGCTGAAAGTTCTTGTTGGTGTACACGGTGTTTCCGGCAACGTCGACCGACGTCGCCTCTGCGCTGCCGAGAAGCTTCGGCTCGAAGTGGTCGCAGACGTAGATGCCGAACGCGGCATGCCAGTGGTCGCCGAGCCGCGGGGGACCGGAGCCGTCGGTCGGTCGACTCGCTCGGGCATAGACCACGAGACCGAGCATGACGATCACGATCACGGCGACGATGGCAGGGAAGACTGTTCCGCCTTGGAAGCGGACCTTCTTGCCCTTGCCCCGCGAAGCGAGCTTGGCGACCTTGTTGGCAGAAGATGACGGAGCCACGAAGATGCGAGGCTATCTGACGCGGAGGCGAAAGCCCGTTCAACGCCGGCCGTTGGGCGCGGTCGTCAGCTCCGGTCGGCGAGCCGGCGGAAAAGCTGCTCGTAGGCCTCGGCCGCCGCTCGAGGCGAGGCGAACTTCTCCACCCACTCCCTGCCGGCGACACCCATCCTGGACCGAGCCTCGGAGTCTTTGAGCATCTCGCGCAGCGCGTCAGCAAGCGCAACAGGATCGTCCGGCGTCACCGCCACACCGCCGCCGGAGGCCGCGAGGATGCGCGGTACCTCCGTGCCGGCATCGATCGCGGCAAGTACCGGACGCCCGGCCGCGAGGATCGAATAGGTCTTCGACGGCACGCTGACCGCTCCCAGTCCTGTCTTCAGTGGCACCAAGTGGATGTCACCGGTGGCCAGCACCTCAGCGAGGCGATGCTTGGGCTGGTAGCCGCCGAAGCGGACGTTCAGGGCCCCGGCTGCGCGGCTCTCCAAGTCGGCGCGAGCTGCGCCGTCGCCGTTGATCACGAACGTCACATCCGGGAACAGCCGGGCTGTATCGACCATCATCTCCAGTGACTGCGAGTAGCCGACGTTGCCGGCGTACATCACCACCAACTCGTCGCCGATGCCGAGCTCGGCGCGCAACGCTGTGGTTCGTGGAAGCGGCCGAATGGCGTCAGTGTCCGTGAAGTTCGGGATCACGACTATGTCGTCACGCCGCCCGGGGCGCATCTTCGCCGCGACGTTGTCACGCATGTCGTCGCTGAGCACCGTGACCGCCGCCGAGCGGTGGTAGCTGAGCCGCTCGACCCATTTGGCCACGGCGATCAGCGTGCGGTTCGATATCGCCCCGGTGCGGATCGCAGCGTCGGGGAACACGTCTTGGATGTTGTAGACCAGCGGACCCCGGCGGACCAGATGAACAGCCCATCCGGTGAGACCGAGGGTGAACGGTGGCGACATCGCCAGCACCGCGTCGACCTTTCCGCCGCGCAGCGCCGTGACTCCTGCAAGCGCGCTGAACCCGATGAAACCGCCCGCACGGCGTACCAGGTTGCGCTTGTTCTTCGCCGGGAACGGGTGCACCCGCGTGACGCTGCCCCAATCGGTGGGTTCGCGGCGGACCAGCCGCCCTGTCCAGCCGGCCTCGATGGCGTGCGCCCGGTACCACGGCAGGGCAGTAACCACGTGGATCTCGTGTCCGAGGGCGGCCAACTGCTCGACGATCGCGGTGATCACCTCGCCGGTCGGTGCCGTGTCGGGGGCGAAGTGCGGACACAGCACGGCTATGCGCAGGCGCGCCGCGACATCCGGCCCGGCCATCGGCCCGGTCACCGGATCACCTGCGCACTGGGCCACTGGTCACCGGGCCACTGGTCACTGGGCCACTGGTCACTGGGCCACTGGTCACCGGATCACCTGCGCCTCGGCGAGCGCCTGCTCGTAAGCCGCCGCGAGCGCCGTGCCGGAAGCCAGCGCCGTGAACACGGCGGCGCGGAGCCGACCTTTGGCGACAAGCTCGTCTCGACGGCGGGAGACGACGTCTATTGCGGGAGCCCACGCCTCAGCCTCCAGCGGTAGCACCAGCCCGGCGTCGCCGACGATGTCGGGGATGCATGTGGTGTCCGCTGCGATCACCGGCGCACCGAGTGCCATCGCCTCGATCAAAGGTGCCCCGAAACCCTCGTAACGGCTGGGAAAGACCAAGGCGGAAGCCATCGCCAGCAGGCCGTTGCGATCTGCCGGCGGCACCCGTCCGAGACGGCAGACACGAAGGTCGCTGCAACGCGACACGTCTCCCTCGGCGGTGCCGTACCCGCCCGTGAGCACCAGGCGAAGGTCGCGGTCGGACCACGGCCCGGCCATCAGGTCGAGCAAGAATCGATGGTTCTTGTGTGGATGGGTGACTGCCGGGTACACGACGATAGGGCCATCGCCGAGGGCGTAACGGGCGCGCAGACGGTCCTCCGGGGTGATGTCAGCGATCAGCGACGGCTCGAACCCGTGAGGCACCACCACCACCTTGTGCGGTTCCACGCTGTAGGCCTCGATCACCGAGCGGCGCACGTAATCGCTCGGTACCGCGACGACAACGGCGCGACGTACGGAACGCGGGATCATGCGGTCGAGATAGATCCGCTTCGGTCGACTGAAGTGCTCGGGAAAGGTGCGGTACTGCAGATCGTGGATCGTCAGCAGATATGGCAGGCGAGCGTCCAGCGGTGCGGTTCCGCCGCCGTGATGGACCAACCGGGCCGTTGCGGTGCGCTTGCGCAGCCACGTGGCTTCGCCAACGATCCGCCGGGCGCGATTGGCGCCACCGAACGGGGCTGTCTCGATCGGAATCACGGCGGCGAGATCGGGATGTGCAGCGGCCAGCCCGTCCAACCCGTAGATCTGCGGCTGCCAACGACCAGGTGCCGCATCGACCAGCCCGAGCAACTGTCGCACGAGATACTCCTCCGAGCCGCCCACATGGCCGGGGACGCACCAAAGCATGTTCACAGCAACTTCCGGAGTGTTCATCGGGCTACCTCGCGATAGGCAGCGATCGTCAACTCGGCTGTCGCGGCCCATGTCTGCGTGGCCGCCCTTGCCCGTCCGGCGACAGCCAGTTCGGCGGATCGTTCGAGAGCCTCGGTGATGCCGCGGGCGATGTCATCCGATTGCCGCGGGTCTACCAGCACCGCCGCGCCACCGGCCACCTCGGCAGTGGAGGTGCCAGAGCTGGTGACCACAGGTGTGCCCTGGGCCATCGCCTCGAGCACCGGTAGCCCATACCCCTCGCGCAGGCTCGGGTAGCAGAACACGGTGGCCGCCGCGTACAGCGCGGCGAGATCATCGGCCGGCACAAATCCGGTGTAGCTCACGTCGCCGTCGACTCCGCGCTTGGCGGGCGCTGCGCCGGCTGGTCTCTGTCCTGCCGAGGCTGTGGGTGCGGCGCCTCGCGCTGCGCCTTCGCCCCAGCCAGGCGCACCGACCACGACCAGCGCCAGCGGATCCTCCAACTGTTCCATCGCAAGAAGCAGGCCGGCCAGGTTCTTGCGCGGCTCCACAGTGCCGACGAACAGGGCAAACCGCTCGGGAAGGGAGTATTCAATGCGAACCCTGGCGATGTCCGCGGCGTCGGCCGGCCCGGCGTCCACCCCCAGCGGCACCAGACGCAGTCGTTGATGTCCGATTCCTGCGGCAACACAGTCGTCGGCCGTGGCTTGACTGCTGCACAACACCAGTGCGGCGTGCCGCCGGATGTGCTCAAGGCTGCGACGGAACACGCCCACACCATGCTTGGTGAAGTGCCCAGGATCGTGCAGGAAGGCAAGGTCGTGGACGGTCACCACTAGCGGGGCGTTGCTCGGGCACGGGATGATCGAGGTGGCGTGGGCGACGTCGACGCGGCCGACTGCCCTCTCGACCTTCGGCCAGCCGGCACGTAGCCAGGTTTCATACAGCCATGGTGCCGCCAGCGGCAGTTGTGCGACGGCGATCGGTGGGACCCAGGGCTCAACAGGTTCGGCTCTGTGCCTGCCTGCAACCCCTATCAAGTCCACGTCGCCAGACCCCCGACCAGACCCCACATTTCCAACGTCGCCGCCCGCGGCATCGCCATCTCGCCCGCTGCGGCCAACCTCGCCCCCCGCGCCATCCCCTCCGCTGCGGCGCACCCGCTCGATGGCTTCGGCAACCCGCAATGCGGCTACGGCGGTCCCACCCGGCACCCGGTGCCAGCACTGCTCGAGGGTGTACGCCACACGCATCGCCCCATCATGGCGGCCGCCGTGAGTGATCGCCTGCCATCACCACCCATCCCCGGCCATCTCCCGCCCATCCCCCGCCCATCTCCCGCTCATCACTGCTTATCTCCCGCCCATCCCCCGCTCACGCCCCACCACACCCGCGGGCGCGAAACAGACACAAAGCCGGCGAGCTACCACACCCGCGGGCGCGAAACAGACACAAATCTGACGGTTCAGGACACCCGCGGGCGCGAAACAGACACAAAGCCGGA
>JBDSMK010000028.1:0-3561 GCA_039915905.1 Ilumatobacteraceae bacterium | reverse complement strand
ATGGGCGCAGCTCGAATCTTTCCCCAACCACGATGCTCCCGGATCGCCTCGCGGTCGGCGACCATCTTCGGGTAGACGCCGATCGAAGCGTTGTTGACGAAGGCTCTGCCGTTGACCTCACCGATGTCGACCGGTCTCATCGTCGCTCGAGCCAACCACGCCACGGCCTCGGCAATGTCGTTGGTAGGTACGCCGAGGTCTTTGGCAAAGTGGTTGAAGGTGCCCATTGGCAGCACACCGAGCACGATGCCGGTCTCCGCCGCGACTCCGGCCGCGCAATTCACGCTGCCATCGCCGCCTGCGATGATGATCGCCTCAACCCCGCTGTTCCACGCATCACGCATCGACTCTGGGAGTTTGTGTGGATCGACGGCGCTCACCGTCGCTTCGATTCCTTGGTCGGCGAATGCTCGAGTGATCTCGGCGAGTTCTTCGCTGGTTTCATCCACGGAGCCGGCGGCGCTGTTCACAAGTACCGCGAATCGACGTCCCATCAGGGCGCTTCGAGTCGCCGGTGGGTGAAGGTGGTCAAGCAGAACAATCCATAGGCCATGAAGCCCACGCCTACCACGATCACGACGAGCACGCCGCCGGTCTTGGTGACGAGCGTGCGCAATGCTCCGTCGAGTCCCGTGGCCTTGCTGGGGTCGTAGTTCTTCGCCGCGAGCAGCAGGAACAATCCGACCAAGCCGATGCCGAGTCCTCGACCGAACTCGCCGACGATACCGAGCCACTCGGTCGCCCGCCTGCGCTCGGACGACATCCCGGAAAGGTCGAGTTCGTCATTGACGTCGCGCTTGAAGGCTTTGACGATTCGGTAGATGCCGGCGCCGATCACCACCACACCGACAACCCCGATCAGCACTCGGCCTCCGGTGTGCTGCATGATGCCGCCCGACGTTTTCGAGACGGTTGAGTTGCCGTTGGTCTGACTGGCTGCCTGCTTGCTGCGCGCTAGCGCGAATGCGGTGACAGCGAACGACGTGTAGATCACGGCGCTGACGACGAAACCGATTCGTTTGATCCACCCCTTGGCGTCGGTGTCGCCCGGCAACGCTGCGCTGACCAGACGCCACGCGGCGTAAAGCAACATGCCGACAGCCAGCACGCCAAGCAGCCACGGACCGCCCGTGCTCTGCGCGACGGTCTTCAATGCGCCTGTCGGGCTGGCCTCCTTTGTGCCGGAAGTCGATGACGTCGACCAGCCCGACGACTTAGCCGCAATCAGAAGCGCCAGGATTCCGGCGATGAAATAGACCGCGCCTTTGGCGAGCCAGCCCACTCGACCTGCCTTGACGAGCCCAGGGTGGTCAGCTGCGAGCCTGCCCACCGGGTTTTTCGAATCGTGTCTGGTAATCGACATCTTCACTCCTGTCGTACCTCGGCCAGGTGCCCACAGCGGGTCTTCGTCAAACGTCGCGGGCAGGCGCGTACCGGTACGTCTCGGCAAGGCTTCGCGGCCTGACGGCGACTCGACGACGCCGAATTTGTGCAGTCCATGTACCGCGTCCATATACCGTGTCCGGCTTGGAAGGACG
Source organism: Ilumatobacteraceae bacterium (assembly GCA_039915905.1). Classification (GTDB taxonomy): domain Bacteria; phylum Actinomycetota; class Acidimicrobiia; order Acidimicrobiales; family Ilumatobacteraceae; genus JAODBQ01. Next base: position 2,023 of record JBDSMK010000028.1, on the reverse strand, counting down.
GGGGGCAGCTCTGAGTGAGGCGCGAACCGCCATGCCGTTAGCTGCAACCACCAGCATCCCGCAGATCGATCTGCCGTACGCCGGTGTGAGTCCTGATGCCTGCTGAGTCGACGCATCACACCTCCGGAACGTTGCCGATCGCGATCGCGCTCGCCGCCAGTGCCGGCTACGTGGACGCGTTCATCTATCAGCGAGTAGCGCCGGTGTTCGTCGCCAACATGAGTGGCAACCTGATCCATCTCGGCATTGCCGCCGGCGAACACAGTGGCGGCGCGGTCGTCGCGGCGTTTGTCGCACTGGCCGGTTTCGTGCTCGGCGCAATGTCAGCGACAGGGTTTGTCGATGGCCAGGTTCGTCGACGAACAGGTGTCAGCCCAGTCGGATTGCTGGTCGTCGAATCTGCGCTTCTGATCACGCTTCCGCTCATCCTGGCGGCGACAGAATTGCAATACACGACGGCATTGCACGCGGCGGACTTCGTCGTCATCGCGATCGCCTCTGTTGCGATGGGGGTGCAGGCGGTGGCGCTACGACGAGTTGGCCGAGTCGCAGTATCGACGACTTACGGCACCGGCGCCGTCCTCCGTCTCGGAGAGAAGCTCGCGCTTGCCGCGAAGCGTGCACCACGCCCTGACAACCATCCGCGTCGGCTTTCGATCGCTGTGATCTCGATCGTGCTTGCCAGCTACGTCGCCGGAGCGTTCATCGCCGCATTACTGACACCAAGCCGGTGGCTGCTGCTTGCGCCCGCGGCGGTTCCGCTTGCCGCAGCTGTTGCATTGCGGCGCTCTCCCATCGGAGACTCCTCACAACAAGAACAGCGCGCTGACTCGAGCGACGGCCGTTAACAGGGCGGTGAACCATCGACCAGGCGCCAGAGGCGGACCCCAGAGTGGGGGTGAGGACATCATAAGAGTCGTACTACGATGCAGCTGTCTGGCTGCGAGCACGGAGGTGTCTTTCTCGCCGTGCTGATGTCGCAAACCCCTCCCAAACGGTTGCTCCTCCTGACGCTCCTGGCGGCAATCATCGGGCTCCTCGGCGGTGCTGCGGCTTTCCTGCTTCTGCACGCGATCGCCATGCTCACCAACCTGGCGCTCTTCCACCGGGTGGGCTGGAACCTGCCGAGCTTCGCGAACCTTCACCCGAGCCCTCTGCTCGTGGTTGTCGCCGTGACCGGCGCTGTGCTCATCTCGTTCATCGCCCGGTGGTCGCCGGAGATCCGCGGCCACGGCATTCCGGAAGCGATGGAAGCAATCCTCGTCGACCAGAGCAGGGTTCCGCCCCGCGCTGCGTTGGCCAAGCCGGTTTCGGCAGCGATCGCCATCGGCACTGGCGGCCCGTTCGGTGCCGAGGGCCCGATCATCGTGACCGGCGGGGCACTTGGTTCGCTGATCGGCCAGATCGTGCCTACCTCTCCATCGGAGCGGAAGATTCTTCTGGCGTGCGGGGCCGCGGCGGGCATGTCGGCCACCTTCGGTGCGCCGCTGGCCGCGGTCATGCTGGCCATCGAGCTGCTCCTGTTCGAGTTCTCGTCTCGGGCGTTCGTGCCGCTAGTGGTGTCGTCCAGCCTGGCAGCTGGTGTCCACTCGGCAGCGTTCGGCACCGGTCCGCTCTTCCAGGTCCCGGCCCAGAACTACGCCGGACTGGACAAGCTGCCGTTCTACGCGCTGCTGGGTCTGGTGTGCGGCTTGCTCGCGGTTGTGATCAACCGAGGGCTTTTCCTGGTGGAGTCCGGGTTCCGACGCCTTCCGATTGGCGAGTTCTGGCATCCCGCCATCGGCGCTGTCGGCTTTTCTCTGGTCGGCCTTTTCGTCCCTCGTGCGCTCGGCGTGGGCTACGACTCGATCGGCGCCGTGCTTGCTGGACGGCTGGCGCTCGGCACAGTCGCCGTGCTCGGCCTGGCCAAGCTCCTGGCCTGGTGGGTGGCTCTGGCGTCGGGCACGTCGGGCGGCACGGTTGCGCCTTTGCTGTTGATCAGCGGTTCGTTCGGCACGCTCGTGGGAGCGGGCGTGAACCATCT
>JBDSMK010000498.1:0-3519 GCA_039915905.1 Ilumatobacteraceae bacterium | reverse complement strand
CATCAGGCAACGGCGCGACTTACCGCAGCCGCTCCTGAACGGCTCACCCTCAGCGGGCGAGGAACGACCGCCCAGCGTCCTTCAGTTCGCGGTCCCGGGTGACGATGCCGTCGTTGCCAGGAAGCTGATCGGCGAACGGGGTGATTGTCACCGAGTGCAAGGCCAGCTCGGCGGCGGCCCGTCGGGTGCCGCGCCACATCGTCTGCACCGCCGCGCTGCGCTGGGCGTCGTTGTCTCCCGTTGGGCGGAAGGTGAGCGCCAGTGGACGCTCGGGGCCCTGTTCGGCGGCGCGATACAGGACGGTCTCGGCGTCGCCTCGTACGGCTAGGCCGACGATGTCGCAGGCGCCGTCGAGGTCGGCGACGTGCCGGTCGGCGCGCCCGGGGATCGAAACCAGCCCGTCGCGCAATCCGTCGAGCCACACTCCCCAGCGCAGCTGATCGAATCGGGCCGCCGCCTCGATCGCCGGCGGCGAATCGTCGTCGGGGCGGACCACGGCTACGTCGAGCGCGGTCATCACGGGGGGACCACCGCGTAGCAGCCGCCACGCATCGCGCCACGCGGTGACCAGCGTGTCGATCAATTCGCCGTGTGTCCGCGGATCGTCAGGAATCAGTCGTCGGGCCATTGCAAACGGTGCTTCGAACGGCACCCATCCGGCAGCGGCGCCGCCGAACACGTCTGCTGCCGTCTCGACCCATCGCGGCCACCAGTGCCCGGCGTTGCGTGCGTCGGTGAACCCGCCGTCGTTGTCGAACCACCTCGGCACCTGCGGCTGGAGCAACCGGAACCATGGCTGAACGCCGGATTGCCGGGCAAGTTCGGCAAGGCCGAGCAACGCCTCCGTCACGTCGCCATTCACCGTGTCGGGTTTCGGCTGGGCCGCAGCCCAGGGGATGTCGAGCCGCACGATTCCGAAGCCGAGGGACGCCGCAAGGGCGATGTCTTCTGCGACCCTGCCTGGTTCGCCGAACAGCACCGTGCCAAGGACCGTCATCGCCCGTTCGGACGTTGCAGTTGGCTGATCTGGTTGAGGGTGCGTCACAGGTTGAAGGGCGACCGGGTCCACAGCTCGCCGGTGTCGTGGCGGGTGGAGTCGACCGGCTGGCCGCTCAACTCGACGACGTCGATCGTACCCGGGAAGCCGCGCAGCTCCAGTTCGCCGTGCGGAGTGGCGATGACACCTTCGGGAAGACGCTCGATCTGCATCGTCGGCAGGAGCACCTCGAACGGTCCGGCGGCGTCGCACAGCCGCGAGGCCATGTTGACCGCGGAGCCGATGTAGTCGTCGCCCTCGAACAGCAGGGCGTGCCCGGTAGCGATGCCGACGCGCAGGGCCAACGGTGCGCAGACCTCGGCCGAGCGGCTTTCCAGGTCGAGCGCGAATGTCAGTGCATCGCTCTGCTCGACCGATACGACCATGCAACCGTCGCCGAGCCACTTGGCGATGCGTGTTCCACGCTCGCTGGCGATCTCGCGGCACAGGGTGCGAAACGCACCAAGGATCCGTCCGGCGGCATCGTCGCCAAAAGCCGCGGTGTAGTTCGTGAAACCGGAGAGGTCTACGAAGACGAACGTGCGCGGCACTCGCATGCGATTATTCTACGCGCTGCCCATTCGGTCCATGTGCGAACTTTCACAAAGTTTGTACCGGACTGTCTGCCCGCCTGCCGCTCGCGATGAGACCGGCGATGAGACCGGCGATGAGACCGGCGAATCGGCGCGGAGTAGCGTGCGCTCATGGCAGCCCGATTCACGTACTCACGTTGGGATGGCACGCAACAAGGCTTCGAGCTCGATGCCGAAAGCCTGTTTGACGAGCTCAACGACGATCTGTTGTACCACGGCGACGTGAACAGCGCGCTGCGCCGGATGATGCAGCAAGGCATGCAGAACAGCAACGGAGACCGTGTGCAGGGGCTACGTGAGCTCATGGAGCGGCTTCGTGAGGCCCGCCAGGAGCGGCTCGATCGCGGCGACCTCGGCGGGGTTTACGGCGAAATCGCTGCGGAGCTGAACGACATCGTCGACGAAGAGCGTCACGCGATCGACAACGCGACTCGAACCGCGCAGGCCAGCGGCGATCAACGCCGAGCTCAGAATGCAGCGGAGACGGCTGAGGATCGCAACTTCCGCCTCGACATGCTTCCAGACGACCTTGCCGGCAAGGTGCGTGAATTGGGCGCCTACGACTTCGAGTCGGCGGAGGCGAAACAGCGGTTTGAGCAGTTGATGGACAAGCTGCGTGAGCAGTTGATGCAGCAGATGGTTGATCGGATGTCGTCGGCCGTGCAGGGCATGTCGCCTCAGGACGTGCAACGGATGAAGGACATGCTGGCTGGATTGAACGAGATGATCGAGCGCCGCGAGCGCGGCGAGGACCCCGGCTTCGAGCAGTTCATGGAGCAGTTCGGCGAGTTCTTCCCAGAGAACCCGCAGACACTGGACGAACTTCTGGAGCAGATGGCTCAGCGAATGGCCGCGATGCAGGCGATGCTCAACTCGATGACCCCCGCGCAACGGGCCCAGCTGCAGCAGCTGAGCGATCAACTGCTCGACGACATGGATCTGCGCTGGCAGGTGGATCAGCTCGGCCAGAACCTGCAGGGAATGTTTCCAGATATGAACTGGGGGCAGAGCTATTCGATGGAGGGTTCGGACCCGATGGGAATGGGTCAGGCGATGCAGACAATGCAGGAGCTGGGTGAGCTCGATCAGCTCGAGAACCTGCTGCGCAATGCCACCAACCCTGGGGAGTTGGCCGAGGCTGACATGAACCGCGTCCGCGACCTGATGGGCGATGACGCTGCTCGCTCGCTCGATCGTCTGGCACAGCTCACCAAAATGCTTCAGGATGCCGGTTTGATCGAGCAGAAGGAAGGTCGCCTGGAGCTGACCCCGAAGGGGTTGCGCAAGATCGGATCGAACGCGTTGCGCGACCTGTTCGACAAGCTTTCCAAGGACAAGACCGGCCGGCACGCGATGGACCGAGTCGGAGAGGGTCACGAACGGACCTATGAGACAAAGCCGTACGAATACGGCGATCCGTTCAACCTCGACTTGCACCGCACCATCCGCAATGCCCTGCGTCGCAACGGCACGGGTACGCCGGTGCGCCTGTCGCCCGACGACTTCGAGGTGGAGCGCACCGAGCAGCTGACCCGTTCGTCGACCGTGCTGATGCTCGACTTGTCGTTGAGCATGCCGATGCGCGACAACTTCTTGCCGGCCAAGAAGGTGGCGATGGCGCTGCATTCATTGATCACCTCGCAGTTCCCGCGCGACTACATGGGCATCGTCGGGTTCAGCGAGACGGCCAGAGTGCTCACCGCCGCGCAGTTGCCCGAGGTCAGCTGGGACTTCGTCTATGGCACGAACATGCAGCATGGCTTCGTACTGGCCCGCCACTTACTGGCCAAGCAGAGCGGCACTAAGCAGATCATCATGATCACCGACGGCGAGCCGACAGCGCACATCACTCCACATGGCGACGTATTTTTCAACTACCCGCCGGTGCAG
>JBDSMK010000458.1:0-4853 GCA_039915905.1 Ilumatobacteraceae bacterium | reverse complement strand
GCCGATGACGGCTCCGGCCCGTTTCGGGTTTACTTCTGTCAGCTGGGGATCAAGCCTTGCGAGACCAGCTTGCCGCCCTTGACGATCGAGTAGTAAACGGCTGCACCGGCAGGCTCGCCGTTCGCGTCGAACTTGATCTGCTTGGTGATGCCGGGGGCGTCGTAGGCCGAGACGAATGCGGCCATGCTGGCCCGGTCGGTTTTACCAGCGGCAATGCCGGCGAGGAAGACGCGGGCGATGTCGTAGGACTCCGGCGAGTACAGCAGCGGGTCGCTGCCCCACTTCGCGTTGTAGGCCTTCTGGAACGCCGGGTTGATGGTCGCGGGGGCACCGGTGGTGGTCAGGTAAGCGCCCTCGCCGTTGGAGCCGGCGTTGGTGGCGAAACCCGGGTCGTGCGAGCCGTCACCGGACACGAACGTGCCCTTGAAGCCGGCATCGCGCAACTGGGTGACCAGCTTGGCGGCCTCGGCGTAGTACCCGCCGTAGAACACGGTGTCGACCTTGGCGCCCGTTACGGCGGTGATCGCTGCCGAGTAGTCGGCGGCCTTCGGGTCGATTGTTGCGTCCTTCACGTCGAGGGCGCCGAGTCCCTTGCGGACGGAGTCGGCGAGGCCCTTGCCGTAATCGCTGGCATCGTCGATCACGCCGACCTTGGTGCCCTTGATGGTGTTCTTGATCAGCGCGACGATGCCGGGTCCCTGGGCGGAATCGCTAGCCAGGACACGGTGGAACATCTTCCAGCCGTTCGTCGACAGTGCCGAGTTGGTGGCGCTGGGCGAGATCATCGGCAGGCCGGCAGCTTCGAGCTTCGGCATGACAGCCTTGGTCTCACCGGAGAACGCCGGACCGATCAGGGCGATGATGTCCTTCTTGCCGATGATCGTGTCGGCCAGCGGGGTGGCCTGCACCGGGTCGCCCTGCGAGTCGTACTTGGCGTCGAGGGTGACCTTGCAGTCAGGGTTGGCGGCGTCGAACTCGTCGACCGCGATCTGGGCGCCGTGCACCATGTTTGTACCGAGGTTGCCGTTGTCACCGGATGTCGCGCCGAGGAAGGCCAACGACACCGGACTGCACTTAACCCCGGTGGGGATCGCTGCGATCTGGGAACCGGTGGAACCGCCGGCCGTGGTGGATGAGCCGTCCGCCGCTGCTGCGGTCGTGGACGCGCCTGCCGCAGCGGTTGTCGCCGGAGCACTGTCCTTCTTGTCAGAACCGCAGGCGGTGGCTACAAGAGCCAGACCCACGAGGAGCGCGCCGGAACGACGCACAAATGTCTTGCGCATGAGTGTTGTTCTCCCCCTTGGAGATGCGCGTCCCGGGGAATCCGGCACGCACTTGTTGTTCTAGAGTTGGGCATCCTACGCCATGTTTCCCGTCGGTAACAAGCACCTCGGGCCCTGGTGGCGCCGAGTACGTTGTCGGAATGGCCCCTAATCCACCAGATGATCCAACCGACGAGGTCATCTATTCACGTGCCGGACACGTTGCGACCATCACTCTCAATGCCCCGCAACGGATGAACACGATCTCCTCGGCGATGCTCGGGGCCCTGTCCACTCGGCTGCTGCAGGCTGATGCCGACCGAGAGGTGCGTTGCATAGTGCTCACCGGCTCGGGGCGCGCGTTCTGCGCTGGTTTGGACCTCGCCGCGCAGACCAGCGGCCCGAAAGGCAATCTCGGAGGGCTGGGGAACATCGATGCGAACCCGGGGGAATTCGTGCTGCGTGACGCCCCGCCCGTGGTTCTCCACCAACTCGACACGCCGACCGTCTGCGTCCTTAACGGCGGAGCGGCCGGGTACGGGTTGGACCTCGCTCTCGGCTGTGACATGCGGATCGCGGCGCGAGGCGCCAAGCTCAACTCCGGCTTCGCCAAGCGCGGCGTGCTGCCCGAGAGCGGTGGTACGTGGCTGTTGCCGCGGATGGTCGGATATGCGAAGGCTGCTGAGATTGCCTTCACCGGCCGAACCCTGACCGCCGACGAGGCGCTCGCCTTGGGATTGGTGAATCACGTCGTCGACGCCGAGGATCTTGCCGACTTCGCCGCCAACCTTGCCGGCGAGATCGCGGCCAACGCACCGCTCGCCGTCCGGGCGATCAAGCGGATGATGCGCGCCGCGGAGACCGAGACGTTCGAGCAGAACGTCCATCATGTCTTCTTGCAGCTGCTGCCCTTGGTCCGTACCGAGGACTTCCGCGAGGGGGTTGCAGCCTTCATGGAGAAACGGGACCCGAACTTCGTCGGGCGATGACCGAGCTGTCCGGCGCTCAGCCGGTTCCCACACCGCGGTCCGAATCTTCTCCGCAGGCCCAGGCGGCACCGCTGTCTTCGCGTTCGCAGTTGGAGTCTCGACCTGAGCCCGTTTCGCTGCTCGAGGGGCTGGCCACCACCAGAACCATCCGGCGCTACCTACCCGATGAGATCCCCGACGACGACCTGGCCACGATCATGTGGCACGCAGGACGGGCACCCAGCGGGTCCAATCGTCAACCGTTTCGATTTCTCGTGCTGCGTCACGGCCCGCAGGCTCGCAAGGCCAGGGTGCTGCTCGGTGAGTCGTTTCGCGCGGAGTGGGCCCGCAAGGTGGTGGCGGACGGATACGCCAAGGGTTCTGGCGGTGACGCGTCTTCACCGAAGTCGCGAATGGCCGCGACTATGCAGCACTACGTCGATCACGTGGAGGAGGCGCCGGTCATCGTGCTCGGCTGCCTGGTGCGTTACAGGGCTGCCGATCCGACCGAGGGAGCATCGATCTACCCGGCCTGCCAGAACCTGCTTCTTGCCGCTAGGGCATTGGGCTACGGCGGTGCGCTGACGATGTTTCATCGGCGTGCAGAAGCACAGCTGCGAACTGTGCTGGCGATTCCCGACGACGTCGCGGTATCGGCGTGCATCACCCTCGGCCGACCGCAAGGCAGCCATGGAGCAGTGCGACGCAAGCCGCTCAGAGAAGTGGTCTTCGAAGAAAGTTGGGGCGAACCGGCGCTATGGGCAGTGGATCCGCCGGGTACCAGCTTCACGGCGTGGACCCGGTCGACCAACGGTCAGTAGCGTCGTCGGTGATGACTGACCCGTTCGCCGTGCTCGGCCTGACTCCCAACGCGTCGTTGGACGAGGTGCGGATGGCCCGCCGCACGCTCGCCTTGGTGCTGCACCCGGACGTCGGCGGCGATGAGTCCAGGATGCAGGAGGTCAATGTCGCGTTCGAGGCTGCCGTAGCCCATGTCACCGGACGGCGGATGCTGCCCAATCCGGTGACCCCCGGCCGTGTCCCTCGCTCTGGCAGGAGGATCTACCGGCCTGTTCGAAGGCGGGTGCAGGTCGATGCCCCGTCGTTCACGATCGACGCCATGCCGCCCGATGCGTTCGAGGCGCTGTCGGTGGTGGCTACATGGCTCGGCGAGGTCGCCGTGGAGGATCCGCCGCGCCTGTTGGAGGTTCGCCTTGACGACCCCGCACCGTGCTGGTGCCGACTCGAGCTGGTCGGTGAGGCCGGTGCCACGACTGTGAGCCTGACTGTCGTGTTCGATGCCGTAGGCACGGCGCGGGTGATCGACAACGCGATGTCCGCCGACCATGACCAGCCGGCCGGGGAGCGCGCTGACAACGCCAGTGGCGCTCGCCCGGTGGACGCCGAGACGATCCGCGACGCCTGGGTCGCCAACCTCAATCGCCTCGGTCCGGTACCTGATGGTCGTTGACGCGGATCGACGGCAGCCCTAGGCACGGCAGCCCTAGGCACGGTGGTCGGAGGCACGGCAGCCCTAGGCACGGTGGTCGGCGGCACGGTGGTCGGGGTGCGCGTTGGCGGCCTTCGTCAGGCGGTCGCGTAGCGCGTGACCCAGACCGACGGGTGGCGGCAGCACGGCGACGAGTACGTCGAGTCCACGATCATCGGCGGCTCGCAGTGCCGCATACAAGCCGCGTGCATAGCCGACGAGATCGGTGCTGCCATCCAGCACGTCGGCGGTTCTGCCGTCGGCCATCTCTGTGGCGACGATGGCTGCCGCTGCGCGAGACGAGTTGGCGAGAACCACCCGACAGGCTGGGGCGTAGTGCGCCACCAACATGCCGGAGGCGCGGCTCGCGCCTGCGGCCGGGTCGAGGTTGCCGTCGAGCAACGCGGCGATCTGCTCCGTTGGGATACCACCCGGGCGAAGCACCTGTGGCGGCACGGTGGTGCAGTCGACGATGGTGCTCTCCACACCGATGGGGCATGCGCCACCGTCGAGCACCATGTCGACGAGTGAACCGAGGTCACGACGGACGTGCTCGGCCGTTGTAGGGCTGACCCGGCCGAACCGGTTCGCAGACGGGGCGGCGAGCCCCCCACCGAAGCGGCGCAGCAACTCCGTGGTCAGCGGATGGGCGGGCACCCTGACCCCGACGCTCGGCAGTCCACCGGTGACGACATCGAGCACGGTGGCCGAGCGTTCGACGAGCAACGTGAGCGGCCCCGGCCAACAGTTCTCTGCAAGCAGCTGCGCAGCAGGAGGGATCGTCGCGGCCCATTCCCCGAGTTGCTCTGCGGCGGCGATGTGCACGATCAGGGGATGATTGGCCGGTCGGTCTTTGGCAGCGAAGATCCGCCTCACAGCATTCGCATTGGAGGCATCAGCGGCCAGGCCGTAGACGGTCTCGGTCGGGATTGCCACCAGGCCACCGCCACGCAGGACGGCCAGCGCATCGTTGATTGCAGCGTTCGCCTCTTGACTCAGTGTCGCATTCACATCGGCCCGCTCACATCGGCCCGGTCACGACTGCCGGCTCACATCGGCCGGCGAAGACGCCGTCTGTCACTTGGGAAGCGCGTCGATGAACTCCAGCGCGCTGTCGATGAACGCGAACGATCC
>JBDSMK010000387.1:0-5710 GCA_039915905.1 Ilumatobacteraceae bacterium | reverse complement strand
AGCCCCGGCTCCTAGATATAGGCGGATTTTGCCGCTTCGCCGTCGTCGATGTCGTCACTGTCAACGATGGCAGCGAGAGGGTACTTCTACGTGACGTGGTGGATGTGCTACATTCTGCGGTCGGGGTCGGGTGCTGGGGTCACCCCACATCTTCGAGCAGGCGGCGGGGGATGATGGCGGTAGCGGCCAAGCAACGTTCGATGCCTGGCGATGCGGCTACGGGCACGCCCGTGGCCGCCTCCGGTACGCGCGGCCCGGGGTTTCGGCCCTCCTCGCGGTCGCGGGCGCGGATCATGGTTGGCGCACTGCTGGCCATTGGCGCTGTCGCGCTGGTGCTGGTGATCTTCTCCACCGCCGACAAGCGCGTTGCCGTGCTGCAGTTGGTGCACGACGTGCCGGCCGGTGAGCAGTTGTCGTCCGCTGACCTGCGCACCATCGAGGTCTCCGCTGACCCCACTTTGGCGGTTGTCCATGCCTCCGACGTGACGATGGTCGCCGGTCAATACGCGAAGGTGCGGATGACAGCGGGCTCCCTGCTGACCACCACGATGCTGCAGCAGTCTCCGCTGGTTGGCTCGGGTTCGGCAGTGATCGCGGTGACAATTCCGACCGGCGAGTCGCCCCGCGGTTTGCGGGAGCGGTCGCAGGTGCAGCTTGTGTTCCCGGCGACCAACGCCGAGCACGCCGACGACGCAGAGCCGCCCCCGGTGATTGGCCGCGTCGTCGGCCTACCCGCTGAGCCGGACTCGGTGTCGGGCAGGCTGTCGGTCAGCATCGAGGTAGCAGCCGCCGATGCGGTGACGGTGGCACAGGCGGCGACTGTACGCATCGTGTTGCTCGACCCTGGCGTGGATCCGGCCAGCGCGGAGCGTCAGACGGACGCGCCGGGATGAGTGTGATCGCAGTCATCGGCAGCGGGGCGACTACCACTGCCGTCGGACTGGCGGCGGCTTGGCCGATCGGTGAACGTGCGCTGCTGGCCGAACTCGATCCGGCGGGCGGGTGTTTGTCGGCATGGCTCGACGTGCCCCGCCAACCGAACCTCTCGGATCTCGCAGCCTCGCCGGGGGCGCGTTCTTGGCCTACCGCCGAGTCCATGTTCCAGCTCAGCCCAAGCGGGTTGGAGGTGCTCGTAGCACCGGTGCGAGCCGTGGAGGCGGCAGCCGCGGTGTTGGCTGCGTCGAGCACCGTTGTGCCGCTGCTGGCTGCGCTGCGCCAGCCGGTGGTGATCGTCGACGGCGGCCGTCTGACCAACAGCCTCAGCCCGGTGCTGACCGCAGCCGGGGTGGTCGCCGTGATGCACCGCCAGCATCCTGGCTCGGCGGCGGCGGCCACGGTTGCCATTGAAAGACTCGCTGACCAATGCGACGGACTTCGGTTGCGGTCGATTCCATTCGTCCTCGGTCTCATTGGTGATCACCCATATCCCGTCGATGAGGTAGCCGCGTTCGCAGGCGCCGGCGCCGCCACTCTCGTCCCGATCGACCATTGGGCTGCGGCGGTCCTGGCAGGTCGCGCGGGCTCGGCATCGCGACTGCGTCGCTCGCCGCTGATGCGCTCCCTGGGTGCCATGGCGCAGCTGCTGTCGATCACGCTGCGCGACAGCGGAGCCGAACTTGCGTGGACTGGTTCGATGTTGGCGAGCGAGCCCGGACCGGCGTCGAGCGATTCGTCCGAAGGCGCTCGGCATGGTTGACCGGCAGCTCGTGCGCGAGCTCACGGAACGGCTCTCGGCACGGCTGGTAGAAGCGATCCATGCCGACAACAGCGGCCGACCGGCCGACAGCAGCGGCCGACCGCACGACAACCCGTCGAGCGACAGAGCGTCGACAGACGGACGTCGAGTCGGGCTGCGTGAAGATCGTGGTCGCCTCGAAATGCTCATGGGCCGCTGGATGGCGGAGGAGTTGGCCAGTCTCAACCAGACCCGCCTGCAGCGCGGCGAGATGTTGCTCGACGATGAATCCGATCGTGAGCTGCGCCGTTTGGCATACGCGGAGACGATCGGGACCGGTCCGCTGGAGCAGTTCATGACCGATCCGGATGTGGAGGAGATCGACGTCAACTCGCATCTGGTGACGTGGATCTCCTATGCCGACGGCCGCAAGCTCAACGCCGGCCGGCTGTGGGACTCGGCAGAGGACCTGTCGGCGTTCCAGAACCGTCTGACACTGTCAATAGGGGTGTCGGAGGCCCGTCTCGACGAGCAGTCGCCGATGGTCACGTTGCAGGCGCCCGATGGGTCACGGGTGGTGATGGTCCTTGGTGGACCGGGCCGCAACGGGGTGTCCACCCAACCACGCATCGCCATCCGCCGGTTCACGGTCCATCGTGTCGGACTCGGCGGTCTCTCCGACAGGGGCCTGTTCCCGCAGTGGTTGGTGCCGCAGCTAGAGGCGCTGGTGGTGTCGGGGATGACTCTGCTGATATCCGGCGGTCCTGGTGCAGGTAAGACCACGCTGCTCCAGGAACTGCTCGGCGCAGTGCCGCCATCGGAACGCATAGTGACCATAGAGAAGGGCCTGCTGGAGCTGCGCCTGGAAGACGACCCCCGCCACCCTGATGCTCCGGCGCTGTTCACCAGGCAGGCGAACACCGACGGCCGTGGCGAGATCACGGCGCGGTCGCTCGTGGAGCTCACCAGACGGATGAACCCCGATCGGGTGGTCGTCGGCGAACTGGTGGAAGACGAGGCGTTGGAGATGCTCGACGTGGCCAGCATGTGCAAGCGCGGTTCGATGGCCACGATCCACTCGCACACCGCCGAGGCGGTGCTCTCCCGCCTGGCCTTCTACGTCGCGAAGAGCAACACTTCGTTGCCCGAGTTTGCGGTCTGGTCGCTGATTGCCGACACCATCGATTTCGTGATTCACATCGATCTGGTGCGAAACACTGCTGGCGGCGCGCCGCGGAGGCAGGTCACCTCGATCATCGAGTTCGGCGGGCGCGGTCCGGACGGCGGTGTCCGCTCCACCGAGGTCTGGGGCCTCGACGACGTCGGCCGCTTCGTGCAGCGCGCACCGCTGGAACAGCGCCACGTGCGTCGCTTGCGCCTGGCTGGGATTGCCGAAGGGCTGTTCGTACCGAGCGATGGGCTGGTGCTGCGATGAACCGCGATCAACTGTTGATCGCGCTGGCGGGCGCCGTGTTCGTGTCCGGGTGCGCGCTGGTGTGGTCCGGCTTTCACCGGGTGACCGTGCCAGCGGTCGCCCGCCGTGACTCGGCGACACCTGCGCTGGCTGGGTTGATCGTGATCGCCTTGGTCTACGCGGTGTCGGGGTGGTTGCTGCCGGCGACGGTGATCGGTGTGTTGCTTGGTTGGGTGGTGGCCGGTGCCGGGCGCCGGGTCGGTGCAAACGAGCGCGACGCGGAACGGGTAGAGGCGTTGGCTTCCTGGGTGGAGAACGTGCGCGACGTCCTGCAGGCGGCCGGCCAGCCGATCGGCGCCATCGGGGCCACAACTTCGACGTGTCCCGTGGTGCTTCGCGAGCACGTGCGTACGTTGTACGCGCGGCTATCGGCGGGCCAACCGGCCGAGGTGGTGTTCCGACGTTTCGCCGACGATCTCGACGACCCGCTCGGCGATCTCGTGGCTGTCGGTCTGTTGATCGCTGTGAGCCGTGGTGCGCAGACCGAGCAAGTGCTTAGCGCGCTGGCCGAACAAGCCCGCCATCAGGCCGATCGGCGCCGGATCGTGGAAGCCGAGCGGGCACCGATGCGCCGTGAGGTGCAGTTGGTCTCACTCGTGATGTGTTCACTGCTGGTCGGGTTGTTCGTGTTTGCCCGCAACAGCTACCTCGACGCCTACGACACCGTCGCCGGACAGTTGTTCCTCGGGCTGGTGCTGTGCGGATATGCCGCGTTGCTAGTGCGCGTCGGGCGACTGTCGCGGTTCCCGCAGCCGTCGCGATTCCTCAGCCTCAGGCCGCAGTCGTGAGCATCGTTGCGCGCCTTGCGGCGGCCACGGCGGTGGCGGTCGCCGGTGTGCTGCTGCTGATCGACGGCCTCGGCCAGCGCAGGCCGTCGCTGGCCAGAATGGCAGGCCATCTGTCGCGTACGAACACTGCGGCGCCGCCGAATTCCGGGCCGCGTGCGCCCGATCGGACGACCCTAGGATCATGGGTCCGCGCCGGGCGACGGGTGTACCGCGGACGCAGCTTTCCCGGGCCGGTGCTGGCCGATCTGCGCCTGGTGCAGCGTCCCGCCGAGGCTCACGCCGCGATGCTTGTCGCAGCGGTCGCAGCCGGGCTGTTCGGCCCGCCATTCGTCGTTGCGGTTGCTCAGGCGCTGGGTGTGGTCTCGCTGAGCCTGGCATTGCCGTTGGCGGCGGCCATCGCCCTGGCGGCAGTGGCACCGCTGGTGGTCCACGTGGAGATGCGTCAGGCGGCAGCATTGATCCGCCGCGATCTGCGATACCAGTTGTCGGCCTACCTCGATGTGGTGACGATGTTGTTGGCCGGCAACGTCGGCAACGAAGGATCGCTGCGCCAAGGGGCGTTGGCCGGCGATGGCCGCCTGTTCGTCGAGCTGCGTCACCGCATCCTGGTGGCGGAGACCGCCAACCGTTCGCTGGTGTCGGCGCTGGCTCGGCTGGGCGATGATCTCGAACTCGTCGAACTGCAGCAGATCGCCGCCTCGGCTGCGCTGGGCGCCACGGCAGGGGCGCCGGTGGCACGCTCGCTTGCCGCAAAGTGCCAATCGTTGCGATCGGCGTTGGCTTCCGAGCAAGAGGCCGAGGCCCGCGTCCGCACCGGGAAGATCACCGTGCCGCTGGTGGGCATGTCCGTGCTGATCATGGCCGCCGTCATCTACCCGGCGTTGAACATGTGAGGGCGTCGTCACCGAGCTGGCCAGCCCGAATCCGCCAGCTCCTGCCCGGCAGCCCGTACCCACCTAGCACCTGCCCATCTAGTTCCGGTCCATCTGTAACCCGATCGCCTGACAACTGCAAAGCCACAACCACCATTCGACGAAGACGGAGTCGCTGAAAGATGAACAACATCAAACAACTGTTCACGGTGGTAACCCACACCGTGTTTGCCGCGTTGCATCCAGGAGCCAGCACAGCGGTCGGGAGATCAGCCCGCACATCGGAGGCCGGGAGACACGATGACCGAGGTGCCGTCTCGTTGGAGCAGGTGCTGTGGTTCGTTGCCGCCGGTGTCTCGGTGGCCGTGATCGCGGCCATCGTGTGGAACCAGATCCGTGACCAGGCCAACACACCGATCAACACCCCTAGCGCACCCTGACCTGATGGAATGTGACCCGGTGGTCAGCGATCCTGTCAGCGAGCCAGTGATCCGCGGTCCGGCGGAAGTCGACACAGGGTCGGTTTCGCTGACCATCGTGTTGCTCGCCCCGGTAGTTGTGGTGCTGATGTTCCTCGGCTTCCAAGCCGCGTTGTGGAACCACGCACGCGCCGCCGCACGTGTCGTGGCCCGTGATGTTGCAGTGCTGGTGGCCCGCGATGGCCTCTCGGTCGGCCAGGCGACGGCCGCCGGCAAAGAGGCGCTCGCCGGCGGCGTGTTGCGCAACGTGCACATCGATGTCACTTCCTCCGGTGAACAGGTGGTCGTGTCAATTCGTGGCGATGCGCCGGGCATCCTCCGCGGCACGTCGCGCGCCGTCATCGTGGCCGTGGCGTTGCCGGTCGAGGGTTGGGTGCCGTTGTGACGGATCGCGCCGGCCGGCCGGCGCGCGGCGCGATCTT
>JBDSMK010000366.1:0-10085 GCA_039915905.1 Ilumatobacteraceae bacterium | reverse complement strand
CCTCGCGCGCGCGGTGTGGTGCGGCGTTCCGTTGCTCGACATGATTCGCTTCCCGCAGTTCCTCATCGCTCGGCTGTGGACCGACGAGTACGGCGATCCCGACGTCGCCGAGGAGTTCGGCTGGCTGAACGCCTACTCCCCGTATCACCATGTGGAAAGCGATACGGCGTACCCGGCGGTGCTGTTCACAACCGCCGAAGGCGATAGCCGGGTCGATCCGTTGCATGCCCGCAAGATGGCGGCACTGCTCACCGCAGCAAGCAGCACCCAGGTCGATCATCCGGTGTTGCTTCTGCAGGCGGGGCGGGCTGGCCACGGGGTGGGCAAACCCGCGACCATGCGGGTGCAGGAAGGTGCCGATGTGCTGACGTTCCTGTGTTGGCAATTGGATGTGGATCCTGTGTTGGATGTGGATCCTGTGTTGGATGGTGATTTGAGCGCATGACTGCAATCGTCGAACTGGTTGTCGCCGGATCTTCTGCCCCATGGGAACAGATCGGCCTGGTAGTGGTCGATGGCGTGGCTCAAATCGGGGGAGTCGGGTTGCATTTCGATGGCTCGGCCGGATCAGGGGTCGTGTCGTGGGGGCTCGACGATTTCGATGATGCACTCGGCCAGATCGACGGGTTGCTCACCCATCGGGCTGATCCGCCCATCTCGCCTCGGGCTGATCCGCCCATCTCGCCGGTGCAACACCACCCGCTCGGGATCGTCGGCTTCGACCATCTGGTGGTGATGACCTCGTCGCTGGAGCGCACCTGTGCAGCGATAGAACGCGACACCGGTGAGCCGTTGAAGCGAATCCGCGAGGCGGGTACTGTGCGCCAAGGCTTCCATCGTCTCGGCGAGGTGATCGTGGAGGTCGTCGAGACCGACAAGATCACCGCCGATCAGGCATCGTTTTGGGGATTCGTGTGGAACGTGACCGATATCGCCGATGTCTGCGACCGCCTCGGACCGGACGTGGTGTCGTTGCCGCGTGCCGCGGTGCAACCCGGGCGGTTGATCGCCTCGGTGCGCGAATCCGCTGGTCTGGGGTTGCCTCTGGCGCTTATGTCGCCGCCCCTGCGCCGCTGAGCGTCAGATATCCACCTCCTGGTCGGTGTCGCCGTAGAGGAACGAGCGGCCTTCCGCGCACCCGTCTTGCAGCGGGCACCATCGGCACGAGTAGCCCGGGCGCTTCAGCGGTGGGCGACCCTCGACTGTGAGCTCGGCGTGCAAGGCGATCCCGTCGAGCGTGCGACGCAACGCGGATTGCAGCACCCCGATGGTCACGTCTTCCACTTCGCACTCCGCGTAATCGAGGTAGTAGGTAACCAGGCGGCGCGGTGGGACCCTGAAGGCCAGCGTCTCCAACAACGCGTAGAAGCGTAGGTCCTCGCGGTGGGTCAGGGCGCGGCCGCCGGACTTGAAGTCGATGATCAATCGCCTGCTCTCACGTCCTTCGGGTCTGCCGATGACGAGGTCAGCCTTGCCACCGAGCTCGATGGTTCCCTCCGGACGCCACTTCACCGCGGCTTCCAGCATCGGGTGCGACCGGGGATCCAGTGGTGGGAAGTCCTGCATGAATCGGGTGGTGCGTTCCACAGCCTTGCAACGCAGCGCGGCGTGTTCGGCGTCGCTCAGACCCGCTACGAAGTCGCCGCGCCGCGAGGTGTCATCGGCGAGCGATGCGATCGCCTCGTCGACCAGTTGTTCGGGGGCGGGCGTGCCGCGCCAGTGCAGGCCGAGCTCGATGGCCTTGTGGGCAACAAAGCCGGCAGCGTTGGCCGGTTTCCACTCGAACTCGTCGGGGGCCAGGTGGTTTGCCTCGCAGCCGTGCACGCTGCTCAGGAACCCCTTGCTCACCCACAGCTTTTCGCCGGCGAGGCGGACCGATAACTCGGCCACGCCGGCTGCGGCCTGATCCACGATCGCGGCGATGGTTTCAGCGGAGAAGATCACCGGCTGCTCCGGTCGTCGCAGCAGCGCGAGCGTGCGTTCTTGCACCGGTGTGAGGCCAGCTGGTTCCGACACGCCGGGGACTCTAGCTATGGGGTGTGTCAGGCTTGTCGGCCTTCCGGGCCAGAGCCGTCGTCTTGGGGGTTCGGGAACTGTCGCGCACCCCTCTGTCATCATCAGTACATGGCAATCGACCGCTCCACACTCGACTTTGCGGAGGCCGCTAGGGCTCTCGGCGCCGCCACTCGAGAACGCGGCCTGGTTTCTCCCAGTTTCCGAGTGCCGCCGCGGCTTGCGGGTGTAGACCGGTCGTTGCGCCGTCATTCCCGCGGCGCGGTGGTTGCCGTACGGATCAAGGGTCGACCATGGCCTGCGGTGGTGAGCGACATGATCGAAGGGATCATCATCACCAACCGGCTGCTGCCGCCAGGCGCCGATCACTTGCGTACCGAGTTGTGGCAGGCCGCCGGGTTCCAGGGGCCACTGCTCAGGAAGGTGGCCTGAACCGCGCATCGACGGGACCGAGGTCCGTGGTTGTCGTGACCGATTCCCCTGTCCAAACGCTGCCGGACGGCGCATGGTGTAGGTCAGCCAACCGAAGGAGGCCGACATGGGCGCCGAGAGCTATGAGCTGGCTACTTGGGAGAGCATGGATCTGTTACAGGAACGTTCAGTCGGCCGACTGTGCGTCATCGAACAGGGGTATCCGCTTGCGGTGCCGATCAACTACCGGTTCAGTGATGCCGGCGGCGGCGTTCGAGTTGTCGTGCGCACCGCCGCACACACGATGGTCGGTCGTTACGAGGGTCCGGCCTCGTTGGAGGTCGACGACATCGAGATCGATGCCGGCACGGCGTGGAGTGTGATTGCCCGGGGAATGCTGCGCCGGGTGTCGGGAACCCATGACCTGCCAGACCCGGACCCGCTGGTAACCGAGGGTCGTCACCTGTGGGTCACGCTCGACGTGTCTGCGGTCAGCGGCCGCCGATTCGCTGTTCACCCGACCGACGGCGGGTTCTCCGTCGACTGGCAGTTGGCGATCGATTGACGCCGCGGCACCCGGCCAATCGACAGTGTTCCGTACGGTCGGTCAGTTGCCGGCAATGTTGACGTCAATGCGCTCGTAGCGGTCCATTCGGCGTGGATCGTGGCGCACCTCCCCGGCCACTAGGTGGATGTCCGGGCATCGCTGAAGTAGACGGCTGATTGCGATCTGGGTCTGCAAGCGGGCCAGCGGTGCCCCGATGCAGTAGTGGACTCCCTGTCCGAGCGCGAGCGACACGATCTCCGGCCGGGTGATGTCGAACTTGTCCGGAGCAGGCCAGCGGGTGGGGTCACGATTGGCCGCCCCAGTACCGAGCCGCACGGTTTGGCCGATTTCGATCGCTCGCCCGCCGATCTCGATCGGCTCGAGCGTCACGCGAGCGGTGGATGTCTGCTGGTTGGGATGGTGGTAGCGCAGGATCTCCGTTACAGCGCCACCGAGCATTTCTGTGTCGTTGCGCAGCTGGAGGAGTTGTTCAGGATGTTGCAAGAGCAACAACAATCCGCTGGAGACCATTCTCTCCGTAGTGGTTCCTCCAGCTGTGTAGAGCGTGAGCAGCGCTGCGACGATCTCGTCGCCGGTCAGCTTCTCTCCCAGCTCTTCGGCTTGCACCAGCGCCGAGACCAGGTCGTTGCGCGGTTCCGTTCGGCGATCATTGACCACGCCGGTGATGAACTGCACCTGCCACACCAGTGCAGCGCGGCTCGCCTGGCGTTGCTGTGGAGATGCCGTCGGATCGCCGAGCCGTTCGGTGTCCTCGAATGACGACCGGAACTCGTCGCGTGCATCAGCGGGGATCCCAATCATCTCCGACGCGATCGTGATGGTCAACGGAAAGGCCAGTTCGGTGACCAAATCGATGCAGCCCTTGGCGAGACCGGCGTCGATCAACTCGTCGACCAGTTCGGTTATGCGACCGCGCTGCTCGGCGATCGCGGCACGCGTGAAGGCCTGCTGCACCAACTGCCTGATCCGCGTATGCGCGGGCGGATCTTTCATGTTGAACGAATGCAGCACCACGCGCTGAGCTCGGGTGAACGCGTCGTCGTCGGTGCGTGACTTGGAGACGACCCCGTTCAACGAGCTCCTCTTGGCCCAGTCGCTGGACAGGCGCGGATCGCGGAACGCGGCGGCAACGTCGTCATAGCGGGTGAGCAGCCAGTAGCCGTACTCGCTGCGGTGCACGGGATCGTTGTCGCGCAACCAGGCCAGAGTCGGTGCTGGGTCTTCCAAGAACTCGCGCGAGTGCAGATCCAGGGGCAGGTTGCGGGACGGCTGAACCGGCGACATCCGATGACCTTATGGCGGCGTAGGTGCTCGGAGCGCGCCGAGCGACACCACGAGCAGCGCTTCGTCCGATGTCTTGATGCCGTCCTCGACGGGCGGCGGCGCTCGCATCGCCTCTTTGGGTTTCCGCCTGGGGGTGAACAGCCGGATGCCACCACAGCCGGAACGCATGTGCCGACTAGCTCCAGGTGGTGACAGCGGCAATCCATGATTTTGAAACGCGGTGCGCCGGGGCTCCATCGCGACCTTGTTATCAACGCAAAGGCTTATCTCTCGCCGAAGCGCAACGTATTTGGCCACCGTCGCATCTCCAAGCCGCCTCAACACGGCGTGCTCGAAGTCACACGTTAGAGCGCTCGACGCAAGGTTAACGTTCGGTTAACAGCCGCGATCAGCGGCACATCGGCAAGGAGGCGCAATGAAGCGCTTTGAAATACCGACATCCGGCAGTGATCACGGATCGCACCGGAGGTATTTATTGTGTGGGATCCTCGACGATGCGGCCGCTGATCGATTGATTCATGCCCTCACCACTGATCGCGGTGTGCGATGAGCGCGGCGAAGATGGCTCGCGAGGATCGCGACACCGGATGGTGGGTCGCGTCTTTCGTGATAGGCGTGTTGGCATTGATCGTGGCCTCCGTCTCATTTGGGATGGGTTCGCGAACCAGCGCCGACTC
Organism: Ilumatobacteraceae bacterium; assembly: GCA_039915905.1. Lineage (GTDB taxonomy): Bacteria > Actinomycetota > Acidimicrobiia > Acidimicrobiales > Ilumatobacteraceae > JAODBQ01. The sequence continues at coordinate 5,132 of JBDSMK010000366.1, read as the reverse complement.
GGGGCTGAAGATCGTGAAGACAGCTACCGAGTTCGACGTCCAGCTCGGCGAGTTCTTCGTTTCGCCTGCGACGATCAACGTGGCGCCACGCACGGCCATCACCTTGCACGTCAAGAACGCGGGGACCATGCCGCACGACTTGAAAGTCGAGGGCGTCACCGGTACCGAGATGCTTCTTCCCGGCGAGAGCGCGACGATCGTGATCGGTCCTTTCGACGCTTCTGCCGCAGCATGGTGCACCGTTCCCGGGCACAAGGCGGCGGGCATGTTGATGGCCATACACGTGGTCGGCTCCGCCAGCGAAGGCACCATCCAGACAACGCCACCAGGAGGCACCTCCGGCGGTAGCGGCCCGGCGGATGCCAAGATCTCTCCGCTGGCGAAGCCGGCGGCAGGATGGGTGGCACGCGACCCGGAGCTGCCGGCAGCTCCTGCCGGCACGGTGCACGAGGTCAGCCTGGACGCCACCGAGACCGTCCTCGAGGTTGCGCCAGGCGTCACCCAGGAGATGTGGACGTTCAACAATCAGGTACCTGGTCCGGTGCTGCGCGGCAAGGTCGGCGACACTTTCCGGGTGACACTGACCAACCGGGGCAAGATCGGTCATTCGATTGACTTCCACGCCAGTCGCGTGGCCCCGAACGTGGAGATGCGCACGCTCCAACCGGGTGAATCACTCGTCTACGAGTTCAAAGCCGACTACGCCGGAGCGTTCATGTACCACTGTGGTACGGCACCGACTTTGCACCACATCGGCAACGGCATGTTTGGTGCAATCATCATCGATCCACCCGGTCTCCAGCCGGTCGACAAGGAGTTCTTCTTCTCTCAAAGCGAGCTGTACCTTGGCCCACAGGGACAACCCGGGGATCTCACCAAGATGATGAGCGAAAACTATGATGCCGTCGTGTTCAACGGGTATTACAACCAGTATGTTCATGCGCCGATCAAGGTGGATGCGAACAAGCGCTACCGGATCTGGGTCGTCGATGACGGACCGAGCGAGGACTCGACCTTCCACATCGTCGGCACGATCTTTGACACGGTGTTCAAGGAGGGCACATACACGCTAAAGCCCGACGCGTCGAGCGGTGGGTCACAGGCGCTTGATCTGCAACCCTCGCAAGGCGGTTTCGTTGAGTTCAGCTTTGCGGTGGACGGCGTCTATCCGTTCGTGACTCACAAGTTCGCCGACGCCAGCAAGGGAGCCCTCGGATACTTCGCCGTCGGCGCGGTGGACCCTGGAGCTATGGGTGGGCACTGAGCCGGAGCGGGCAGCCGCCGCCGGTCGTGGCTCAACAAGAGGATGAATGACCAGTCTCCAGCGCTCGCGGCCAGGATCCGCGAGCGCTGGAGCGCCGTACGTGGCCCGCTGTTCACCGATATGTACGAACTGGCGATGGCCCAGGTGTATGTCGAAGCGGGCATCTCCGAGCGTCGAGCACGGTTCGACTACTTCTTCCGCTCGAACCCGGACTACGGCACGCATCAAGCTGGATTCTGCGTGTCCGCAGGCCTGGGTCCGTTCCTCGACTGGCTTGGGAGGATGCACATTGGCGCAGACCATGTTGAATCGCTCAAGACGATGCGCTCCGCGGCCGGCACGGCGGTGTTCCACGACGGTTTCCTCGATTGGATCGCCGCATCAGGTCGCTTCGACGGCATCGAGATCCACGCGATCGGAGAAGGGAGAGTGGTGCACCCTCACGAACCGGTGGTCAGCGTCACCGGTCCGCTCGCGGTGTGCCAACTCTTGGAGACCTCGCTGCTCAACCACTTCAACTACCCAACCCTGATCGCCACCAAGGCGGCGAGGATCGTCGGGGCGGCACGTGGTGGGCGGGTGCTCGAGTTCGGAATGCGTCGCGGCCCTGCCACTGGCGTAAACGAAGGTATTCGTGCGGCGTTGATCGGAGGATGTGTGGCGACATCAAACGTAGAAGCGGCGATCGCGCTTGGTCGGCAACCGGGTGGCACCCACGCCCACAGCCTCGTGCAAGCGTACGTCGCGCTCGGCGATGGCGAGATCGGAGCGTTCCGGGCGGTCGCTGCCGCCGCACCCGACGACTGCATCCTGCTCGTCGACACCATCGACACGCTTCGCTCCGGCATCCCCAACGCCATCACGGTGTTCGATGAGTTGCGCTCCGGCGGGCACGTGCCACTCGGGGTCCGCCTCGATTCCGGCGACCTCGCCTACCTCGCGGTGCACAGCGCCAAACTGCTCGACGAAGCTGGCCACACTGACGTGTCGATCGTGTTGTCAAGCGATCTCGACGAGATGACGATCTGGCAGATCCTCACCCAGATCGGCGACGACGCGCATCGTGCCGGCATCGACGCCGACCGAATCCGACAACGTCTGATCTATGGCGTCGGCACTCGGTTGATCACCTCGCATGGCGCCGGGTCATTGAACGGGGTGTACAAGCTGGTCGGCATTGCCGACGAACGTGGTGTCTGGTTACCGGCGATCAAGATCTCGGAGGATCCTGGAAAAGTGCCGTTGCCCGGGCGCAAGGCGGTGTGGCGCCTCTACGACAATCGTGATACAGCGGTGGCCGACCTCATCGGCCTGGTCGACGAGGTGCCGCTTGCCGATGATGTGAACCTCGTTCATCATGCGAGCCGAGACGGGGTGACCCAGATGATCTACCGGGGCGACATTGCCAGGATCGAGCCGCTCCACCAGCTAGTGCTCGGCGATCCCGGTCATGGAGGCGGCGGCGGCGGCGATCGTGAACGGCCGTCGCTCGACGATCTTGCGTTGAGGTGCGCAGCAGATGTATCCCGCCTCGGCGTGGGTGTTCGACGGCTGGTCAACCCACACCGTTACCACGTGTCGATCACCGACGCGCTATACCGACTCCGCAAGGAACTGATTGACGCCACCACCGCGTGATCAGTCGTGAGGTGTGCAGGAATTGCGTGGCGACAGATGGTCGGCGATGACATCGAGATGCGGCGCAGTCAGGACTAGGTGAAAATGGGGCTATGGCAGATCTGATTCTCGGTCCGATGTTGCGACACGTCGGGCCAACGGCGGCAACCATCTGGGTTGAGACCGATGGCTCTGCCGAGGCCACCATCCTCGGACACACCGCCCGCACCTTCCACGTGGCCGGGCATCACTATGCACTCGTGGTCGTCCGCGGTCTTGAACCTGGGAGTTGCGTCGAGTACGACGTCCAACTCGACGGTGTTGTCCGTTGGCCGGTTGCAGGCAGCACGATGCCGCCAAGCATGATCCGCACGATCGGTGACGGTCCGGTGAGGGTGATGTTCGGGTCGTGCCGGATTGCGGCACCACACGAGCCGCCCTACACCCTCGAACTAGCGTTGGATCCCAAGGGACGGGGCGTCGATGCGCTCCGAATGCATGCGCTCCGAATGATGACCCAGGAGCCCGACGAATGGCCGCAGTTGGCGCTGATGCTGGGCGATCAGGTGTACGCCGACGACTCGTCACGACATCCGCGATCAGCCGTGGTGGAAGGCGCACATCCGCGGAGGGCTCGGCTCGTACTGGCTGTATCAACACCTCGGCAATCTCGGACCAGACGAGATCGAGGCCGAAGGAATGCTCGAGGCCCTGCTCGCGGCTGACGACGGAGCCGACTACCTCGAGAAGTGGGCGCGAGAAGCCAGCGGACTCGCACCTGTGCCGGTTCGCTATCGCTTCTCATTCGCCCGTCGGATTGGCGATGTCGCCGTCGTGATCATCGACAGCCGGAACGGACGCGTGCTCGATCCACGTGCGCGATTGATGGTCGGCGCCGAGGAGTGGGCGTGGATCAGTGAGCTGTGCCACGAACCATCCCGACACCTGGTGATCGGGACCTCGTTGCCGGCCTTCACCCCAGGCGGCATCGGTGATCTTCAGCACTGGAACGAGCGCGTGTGTGCGGGGGCGTGGAGCAGGTTTGCGGTTGGTCCCGCCGAATGGGTGCGCCGAGCGTTGGACCTAGAGGACTGGCCGGCGTTCGCTCGATCGTTCGACGCGCTTGTCAAGTTGATATGCGATGTGGGCGCGCAGGGACGAGGCGAGGCTCCCGCCACGATCTCGGTGCTGGCAGGCGACATCCACTTCAGCTACCACTCTGAGCTGCACTTTCCGCCAACGACTCTGCTGCAAAGTCGTGTTCATCAGATCGTGAGTTCGCCGATACGTAACGCACTGCGCCCGTTCGAGCGCGCCGTGATGCGTGTCGCGATGAGTCGCGCAGGGTGGATGGTGGCCCGTGGGCTTCGACGCGCCACGGGTGGTCGTCGACCCGGGGTGCATTGGCAGCTCGACGACGGCCCGGTATTCGACAACTGCCTTGGCGCGTTGCGGTTCGATGGTGGGGAGGCCACTGTTCGCCTCGAGCGCGCCGTGACCCGCGACAACGACGAGCCGGTGCTCGACGTGGTGTTCGAAGTCCCGCTCCATTATCCGACAGTGCGTCGCGCCCCGATCGGCAGTTCCGAGTTCGACGGGTGAGCGCCGCCACCACAGTGCCGGAGACCGCGGACATCGCCGAACATTCCGCCCTCCACACGTTGCGCAGCACCAATGTAGGGATGCTGCTCCGCGATGGAGTTGCCCGGCTCCGCGTAGCCGACGGGTTCAGTCATAGCAGGCGATGTCAGCGCAGTCGATACGTTTGCACCCGGTCCAACGGCGGACGTCTTCCGCAGCGCGTTCGACAACGCGGACGAGGCTGGGCGAGGTCAGTCGGGCTGGACGTTCCTGACGGTCGCCGGGACGGCGTTCCTCGTCGCCGGCACCACTGCCTTCGGACAGTTCGAGCGGACGGCGAATCGCATCTATGGCATAGAAATCGATCGACCCACGCTGGTGTGCTCGAACGTGCGACGAGGTGAGGCTCTCGCGCTTCGCTTTTGGCGGGGTCACCGTGCACAGTTGCTCCTGATGGTGCAATACGAGAATGGTCCCATCGGGCACGAACACCCGCATCGAGTTTGACTCCGCCTAGCGCCGGTGGCAGTCGCCAACGACGTCGCGCTGCTACCAGGCGTACGCCTCGGGAGCGGTGCCGCCGGGTCCGGGGAAGATGGCGTCGATCGCGGTCAGAGTCTCCGGAGCAAGCGTGATCTCGAGGGCGCGCAGCGAGGCGTCGTCGAGTTGG
>JBDSMK010000343.1:0-5746 GCA_039915905.1 Ilumatobacteraceae bacterium | reverse complement strand
AGGCCGTGGAGGCGGTCGCGAACGCGGTGCTGCGCAATCGCGCGGGCCTGGGCGACGCCGACCAGCCGCAAGGCAGCTTCCTGTTCCTCGGGCCCACCGGCGTCGGCAAGACCGAGCTGGCGAAGGCACTCGCGGCGGAACTGTTCGACGACGAGAAGCATCTGGTGCGCATCGACATGTCCGAATACATGGAGAGCCACAGCGTCTCGCGGCTGATCGGTGCGCCTCCGGGATACGTCGGCTACGACGAGGGCGGTCAGCTCACAGAGGCGGTGCGCCGCCGGCCGTACAGCGTGATACTGCTCGACGAGATCGAAAAGGCCCATCCCGACGTGTTCAACGTGCTGTTGCAGGTGCTCGACGACGGCCGTCTGACCGACGGTCAGGGGCGCACGGTGAACTTCACCAACGTCGTGCTGATCATGACCAGCAACTTGCCTGGTGACCCGATGTCGTTCTTCAAGCCGGAGTTCATCAACAGGGTCGACGACATCATCCGCTTCCGCTCACTGACCGAGGACGACATAGCCCAGATAGTCACGATCCAGCTGGAGCAGTTGAAGCAGCGGATGGCGGAACGTCGAATCGTGTTGGAGGTCACGCCGCCGGCGATGTCGGAGTTGGCTCGCGAGGGTTTCGATCCGACGTTCGGCGCCCGCCCGCTGAAGCGCGTGATCCAGCGCCAGATAAGCGACGCAGCGGCAATCATGATCCTCGAGGGCAAGGTCGGTGACGGCGACACCATCACCGTCGATGTCGACGACAGTGGTCACCTAGTGCTGTCGTCCTAGCCCCAACTGCTAGCTGCACCGGCCCAGCTGCGAGCCGGACCATGACTTAGGCCTTGCCGCGGGCGTGCGCCGCGTTGGCGTGCGCCGGGAAGCCTTCGTGGCCTGCCATCGCCACGATCGACGGTGTCATCCGCGCCAGGGCGCGGGCGTCGGCGCGGGCCACGGCGGTGCGTTTCAGGAACGCCTCCGCGGTGATCCCGCTACTGACGTGGGCGAACCCGCCAGTGGGCAGGCTCGCCGGGCAGCCGATCACGAAGTTGGCGGCCGAGAACAGGGTGTTCTGACCGACGAGTATCTCCCCGGCGTTGACCAGCCGGTCGAGCAGTCCGGCCTCCGCCTTCGCACACACCGCCACCTGCAGGTGCTCAGGCGCCCAGCGGTTGGCCACCTCGGCGGCCGCGAACAAGGTGTCCACCAATATGCACCCGCCGTTGATTCCGAGCGACGCCTGCGCCGCCTCGGCTCGCGCGGGTGGCAGCGCGGCGGTCTGTCGGACCAGTTCGATGTCCACCGCGTCGGCCAGTGCGGCGGACGTTGTTATCAGTAGTACCGCAGAGTCGGTGCCGTGCTCGGCCTCGTTCAGCAGGTCGGCGGCCACGAGGCGCGGGTCGGGTGAGTCATCGGCGATCACCACGCTCTCAGTGGGCCCGAGGATCATCATCGTGGCCACCCCATAGCGCTGCATCTCCACCTGCGCGCAGGCCACCGGCGGGCTCCCGGGGCCTACAACCTTGCGTACCCGCGGGATCGTCTCGGTGCCGAAACCGAGCGCCGCCACGCCGGCCGGCCCGTTCACCCGGAACACGTTGCGGATGCTGAGCTTTCGGCACACCACCAGCACAGCCGGGTCGATGCGCCCGTTGCCACCGGGCATCGGCGGCACCACCAGCGTCACCTCGGGCACGCCGGCGACCACAGCAGGAACGCCGATCTGGTATGCGACGCTCGGGTACGAGGCCTTGCCGCTGGGTACGAACAGGCCCGCCGAGCTGATCGGGGTGATCTTCTCCCCGACCACCAGGCCCGGCTCACTCTCGAAGCTCCAGTCGGCCGCGCGGCTCATCAACTGCTCGTTGAACGAACACAGGTGCGAGATGGCATCGTCGATCGCTGCGTCCACCTCGGGCTCGACACGTGCCGCATCGAGTTCATCGTCGGTGGCGCGCAGTTGCTCCGGGCTGAGCTCGACCTGGTCGAAATCGCGCAATGCGCGGCACACCGCTTCGTCGCCGTGGACTCTCACGTCGTCGATTATCTTGCCGATCGCAGCCTTCAACTCGTCATCGAAGATTGCCTGCAGGCCGCGTCCGCACAGCGCGGCGCGTGCCGTCTCGTCCATCTCTGTCCATGTCATCCGCCGCATCATCGTCTCGAACCTACCGCGAGGCGGCTCGCCGGGTAGGATCTCGATACGTTCCCGTCCACGTCGGCAAGGCCGACATCACGGCCCTGAGCCGAGGAGCGTTGCCATGTCAGTCACCGTCGTCATCGGTGCCCAGTGGGGCGATGAAGGCAAGGCCAAGGTCATCGACCTGCTGGCCGCCGACCACTCTCACGTCGTGCGCTACCAGGGTGGCCACAACGCCGGCCACACGGTGGTCGTCGGAACCGAACGTTACGCGCTGCAGCTGGTGCCCAGCGGTGTGCTGTACCCGCACATCGTGCCCGTGATCGGTAACGGGGTGGTGGTCGATCTGCCAACGCTGTTCTCCGAGATCGACACGCTGGAGGGCCGCGGCGTGTCCTGCGCCAAGCTCAAGGTCAGCAGCAACGCACATCTGATCTTCCCCTGGCACCAGGCGCTCGACGCGCTGTACGAGGCCGGCCGGGGAGATGCCCGCATCGGTACCACGCTGAAGGGCATTGGTCCGGCCTATGCAGACAAGGCCCGCCGCGAAGGTGTGCGCGCCGGCGAGGTGCGCGACCACGAAGCGTTTGCCGCGTCGGTCAAGCATCACGCTGTGAGCCGCAACGCCGACATCGTCGCGCTGGGCGGCACGGCACTAGACGTCGATGCCGTGGTGGCTCGCTTCGCCGAGCTCGGCAGGCGGCTCGAGCCATATGTCGTCGACACCGTGGAGCTGCTCCACGACGCGCTCGATGCCGGCGACCCGCTGCTGCTGGAGGGGGCGCAGGCGACGTTCCTGGACCTCGATCATGGCACCTATCCGTATGTCACGTCGTCTAACCCGACGGCTGGTGGTGCGTGTGTAGGCACCGGCATCGGGCCGCGCTACCTGACCCGCATCATCGGCATCACCAAGGCGTACACCACTCGCGTGGGCGGGGGGCCGTTCCCCACTGAGCTGCTCGATGAGCTCGGCGACAAGCTGGTCGACATCGGCCACGAGTTCGGCACCGTCACCGGGCGCCGCCGGCGCACCGGATGGCTCGACTGTGTGATGCTGCGCAAGGCGGTGCGGATCAACTCGTTCACCGAGCTGGCGCTGACCAAGCTCGACGTGCTCGACACGTTCGCCGAGATCAAGGTGTGCACGGAGTACGGCGCGGACGGCAAGCCGGTGTACGCGGTGCTCGACGGATGGTTGTCGGACATCACTGCGGTCACCGAGCGCGACGACCTGCCGGCCAACGCCAAGGCCCTCGTCGCACTCGTCGAGCGAGAAGTCGGTGTGCCGATCAGCATCGTCGGCACCGGTCCGGAACGCCACTCGTACGTCACCTGGCAATGATCGAGCGCTACTCGCTGGCGGAGATGGCGGCGGTGTTCACCGACGCGGCACGCTTCGGCCGATACCTCGAGATAGAGCTGCTGGCCACCGAGGCGCATGCCGCGCTGGGCGTGGTTCCTACGGCACATGCGGCGCAGTGCCGGTCGCGGGCGCCGGTGGTCGACGACGATTTTGTCGCCGCAGTGGCTGCCCGCGAGGAGGTCACCAACCACGACGTGGCGGCATTCGTCGATGTCGTGCAGGCCGCCATCGGCCAGCCGGCGGGAGCGTGGGTGCACTATGGCCTTACCTCGAGTGACGTGGTCGACACGGCATGGTGCTGGATGCTGCGCGACGCCGCAGATTTGCTGATCGAGGCCTCCGGAGTGCTGCTGGCCACCTTGGTGAGCCTTGCTCGCGAGCATCGCCACACCGTCACGATCGGGCGCACTCATGGGGTCCACGCGGAACCGACCACGTTCGGCGCCAAGGTGGCGTTGTGGGCGTTGCAGGTGGACCGCGACCGCACCAGGTTGCGTGCCGCGCGGCGTTCGATAGCGGTATGCAAGCTGAGCGGCGCGGTAGGCACGTACAGCAACATCGATCCCGCGGTCGAGGCTCATGTGGCTGCGGCGTTGGGTCTTACCGCGGTGCCGGCGACGCAGGTGATCGCCCGCGACCGTCACGCGGAGTACCTCTATGCCTGCGCTTCGGTCGGCTCAACGATGGAGCTCATTGCGGTCGAGTTGCGACACCTGCAGCGCACCGAAGTGGGCGAAGTGCAGGAGGGTTTCCGAGCCGGGCAGAAGGGTTCCAGTGCAATGCCGCACAAACGCAACCCGATCAGTGCGGAGACAATCAGTGGTCTGTCACGGGTGCTGCGCGGCAACCTCCAGGCCGGTCTGCAGGACATCGCCTTGTGGCACGAACGCGACATCTCGCACAGCTCGGTGGAGCGCATCGTGCTGCCCGACAGTTCGTTGCTGGCGTACTACGTGTTGCGCCGGATGAACAGCCTGCTCGCCGGGTTACAGGTGTTTCCCGAGAGGATGCTGGCGAACCTGAATGCCAGTTACGGCTTGGTGTTCAGCCAGCCGGTGTTGCTCGCTCTGGTGCAGGCTGGCCTTGGACGTGACGAGGCCTACCGCATCGTGCAGGACAACGCCGCCAAGGCGTGGGCCGGGGCTCGCTCGTTCAGGGAGCTGTTGGATGGCGACGAGCGGGTCACCGTGACACCCGCCGTGCTCGACGAAGCTTTCGACGTGCACCGCAGCCTGCGTCACGCAGACTCCGCCGTCGATGCGCTCGACGTCCTCGACATCATCGGCGGCATCGACGGCATCGACGGGATCGCGGCCTCCAACGGCTGACGTTCTGGTTCACATCCCGACGACGGTTGCGCGTGGTCGCGACGTGAACCAGAAGTGCAGCGAGGGCGCCGGGGGTCGGATCACTGGTCGGATCACTGGTCGGGTCACTCGTCTGGGCCGACCTCGTGGATCGCGTCGAGGTAACGGACGAAGCTCGCAGCGACCTTGTCGTGGTCGGTTGCCTGACCTCCGGCGCCGTACAACGCGCCACTGCGCGGCATCGGCTGGTCGGGGTGCTTGGCGTACTCCACGGCCACCGCTAGGTCGGTGGCAAACGCTTCGGCGATGCCCGGCTGGGTGTTCGGACGAGTGACGCAGAAGTGCATCGCCGGCGGGTTCTGGAGGCCGTTCATCCGCCATCCGTTGGATGCCAGCGAGTCGTTGACATGGAAGATGTCGATCGGCTCGGCGACGTCGGTGTTGGCCCGAAACGCGACGTTGAACAACGAATCGCCGATCAGTGCGAGCTCCGGATGGCTTCGCACGGCGGTCTTCAACTTCGCGGCAGTAGCGAAGATGTCTGCGGCGATCTTGCGGTAGCCGTCCTTGCCGAGGGCCAGCATCGACGCCCACGTCGCCGAGATCAGCCCACCGGACCGACTGCCACCCATGCTCTGAGAGGTGTACATCCCGCCCGGCCACTCCATCGTCATGAAGTACTGGTGGCTGCGCAACGCCTTGTCGGCATACAGCAGCACAGAGCTGCCCTTCAGGGCGTAGCCGTACTTGTGGGTGTCGGCGGAGATCGAGGTGACTCCGGGGACGCGCAGGTCGAACGGTGTCGGGTGGTAGCCGAGATCTTCCGCCCAGGCCAGGATGAACCCTCCGAGACAGCCGTCGACGTGCAACCCGATGCCATGCTCGATCGCGATCTGGCCGAGCTCGGTGATCGGATCGATCAACCCGTGCGGGT
>JBDSMK010000198.1:0-7398 GCA_039915905.1 Ilumatobacteraceae bacterium | reverse complement strand
TCCGTGCCGGAATGTCGATGATCCCATCAGAGCGGTTTGTGTTCTCCGATCTGTCGGTGCGGGACAACCTTCTACTTGGCGCCGAGAACGAACGTGATCCTGATCGCCGAGCGAAGCGCATGGAGCTGGTGTTGAGACTGTTCCCCATCTTGGCCGAGCGGTCCTCACAGCTGGCTGGCACCTTGTCGGGAGGACAGCAGCGAATGGTCAGCCTTGGGTTGGCGTTGATGGCCGATCCGAAACTTTTGATGCTCGACGAACCATCGCTCGGGCTGGCCCCAGTGCTCGTTCAGCAGATTTTCGACAAGGTCCGTGAACTTGCTGACACCGAAGGCCTAGCAGTGCTGCTGCTGGAGCAGAACGTCGGCCAGGCGCTGCGTATCGTCGACCGCGTCTACGTGATGCGCTCCGGGCGAGTCATTCTCGAAGAGTCCGCAGAGGACATGCGCGCGCGGGACTCGTACTGGGATCTGTTCTGATGCCAAAGCTGACTGTTTCCGAGGCCGCAGCGTTCCTGGAAGAGCCGGGCCATCTACTTCGAGTTGCTACCGTCGACACCGACGGCATGCCGCGCAACGTGCCGATCTGGTACATCGTCGACCAAGAACGGATCGTGTTCACGCCTCGAGTTCACTCCGTCTTCCTGGCGAACTTGCTCCGTGATCCGCGCGTCGGGCTGACCATAGACGAGGCGTCGCTGCCATATCGCAAGGTCACCATTCAGGGCATGGCGGAGTTGCTTTATGCCCCTGGCGCCGACGACGAGTGGCGTGACCTCTATCTACGGATCGCATCTCGCTACGTGTCGGTGGACGCTGCCCAGGCATATGTCCAGAACACGATCGATCAGCCCCGGGCGCTGCTCGGTGTGGCCCTTGGTGGTGCATCCAGCAAGGTTTCGACCTGGAGGATGCCTGTCGGTGATGAGGCGCCCACGGGCATCTGGGCGCGTCGCTACTTCCTCGACGGGACAGTCATGGCGAACATCGCCGACGCGGTGAGCAGTCGTGAGCATTGATATCACCACGCCCTTTCGCCTCGATGGCAAGGTGGCAATCGTCACCGGCGGCTCGTATGGATTGGGCGTGCTGTTCGCCGAGATCCTGGCCAGTGCAGGCGCTGACGTTGTCGTCACGGCCAGATCGGTCGACAGGTTGGCAGACACCGTAGCGATCGTCGAGGGGTTGGGCCGCAGGTGTGTCGCCGTGGCTGGAGACGTCACCGAATATTCGGATTGCGAACGAGTCGTGGCTCGGTCGATGGCCGAGTTCGGTCGAATTGATGTGTTGGTCAACAACGCCGGATGGGCCGACGACCGGCTGGTGCGTACCGAGCACTGTGAGCCGGAGATGTTCGCCAGGATGGTCAACACCGACCTGATCGGCTTGTTCTACATGACCCGGGCTGCGGCGCCGGACATGCTCCGCGCCGGTGGCGGCAGCATCATCAACCTGTCCTCGATCTTCGGAAATGCGGGCTCGGAGAACCGCACTGCGGGTTACTTCGCGGCCAAGGGTGGGGTGAATCAGCTGACCAAGTTGCTGGCCTGCGAATGGGGCGACCGGGGGCTGCGGGTCAACGCGCTGGCCCCTAACTTCTTCGTCTCGGAGATGACCCGGACGCTGTTGGAGGAATCCGGCATGGCTGACTGGATGAGGAGCCGCACGCCTATGCGCAGGATGGGTGAACTGCCGGAGCTGGTCGGACCACTGCTGTTCCTGGCCTCGGCCGCATCAAGCTTCGTGACCGGCACCGTGTTGAACGTCGACGGTGGCTGGAGCGCGAGCGGTGGGTATGCCCAGAACCCGCAGCCGTGGGACGAGTGGAACGGCGAGATGGGCGTTCCGATCGGCCCTGTGGCCGGCTGAACTGTTGTGAGTTGATCTGTGCGGGCCGGTCTGTGGTTGGCCGGTCTGTCGCGGACTGATCAGCGCAGTTGCTCGCCCCACGTCGTCGTCTCGCGCAGTACCGGCTTGAGCACCTTGCCGCCCGCGTTGCGCGGTAGTGGCTCGTCGCGGAAGAAGATGAACTGCGGCACCTTGAAGTCCGCGATGTGTTCCTTGGCGAACGTGCGGATACCGGCTGCATCCGGCTCGGCGCCCGGGCGCAGAACTATCACTGCACCGACCTTCTCGCCAATCATCGAGTCCGGCACGCCGAGCACGGCCACCTCGAACACCGACGGGTGCTCTACGAGTGCGTTCTCCACCTCTACGCAATAGACGTTCTCGCCGCCGCGGTTGACCATGTCCTTCTTGCGGTCGACGATCTGCACGAAGCCTTCGTCGTCCACCCGAGCCAGATCACCGGTGTGTAGCCAGCCGTCGACGAACGTCTCTGCAGTCTGCTTCGGCTTGTTCCAATACCCGGCGACGATGTTCTGGCCACGGATCAGCAACTCACCGACGCCCGAAGTCTCGTCGACCTCGAACAGGTCGACCTCCACCGGGGGTGCAGTGAAACCGACGGTCTCCGGCCGCAACTCTGCGTAGTCGTCAGGCAAGAAGGTGGAGACCGACGAGGTTTCGGTGAGGCCGAAGCCGTTGCCAAGGCGAGCATTGGGGAAGCTGGAGCGCAGCTTGGCGATGACCTCCGGAGCAGTCGGTGCACCGCCGTAGGTGACCCAGCGCACGCCGCTTACATCAAAGTCGTGGAAATTAGGTTGGCTCGTCGCCAGCCACAAGATTGCCGGCACGGAAGTGAGAATGTTGATCCGCTCGTCAACCGTGGCCTTGAGGAACGATTGCACATCGAACGCCGGCATCACCACGGTGGTGCCACTGATCTGGGTGGTCACGATCAACTGGCTGTTGCATCCCGTGACGTGGAACAGCGGCACCGAGACGAGGTTGCGCAGATCTACGTCGTCGGGGAAGAACATGATCCGCCGACAGGTCTCGCTGTTCGACAGGAAGTTCTCGTGGGTGGTCATCGCCCCCTTCGGGAATCCGGTGGTGCCGCTGGTGTAGAAGATCGCCGCCAGCGTGGACTGCTCGATGCCGTCGACAACCAGCGGCTCGCCGTCGGGCAGCGGGTCGCCGGGGTTGAACACGAACGAAGCGCCGGAGTCGGTGACGACGTACTCGACTTCGCTGGCCGCGAAGCGCGTGTTCACCGGCACAACAACTGCACCCGACATCAGTGTGCCCCAGAATGCGAGGCACCATTCCATGCCGTTCGGGTAGCGGTTGGCTACTCGATCACCGCGCTTGATGCCGGCAGCGGCGAGTCCGCCGGCCACCCGCGTCGACTGGTCCCAGACTTGCTGGTAGGTCAGCCGCGTGCCACCGACAATGACGATGCACTCCTTGTCCGGGGTGCGTTCCACTGAGGCCCGGAACATCTCCAACAACGAATTGTGGAGACCGGTGTAGCGCAGCACACCGGAACTGTCGCGTTCGACACCATTCATGTCGAACGGCATGATGCTTGGCGTCTTGCCCTGTTTCACGATCATGGGACGTACCCTTCAGCCAGATGTAATCGCCCGTCTTGATGGCGGTCGGTGGTTGGATCGTACCTCTTGTAGAGACCGCGGGGTAATGCGAGGCGGCGTGTTGGGAAGGGATGCATCGCTCAGATGAGCAACGGATCTATATCGACTCAACCGGTTGCCGGTGCGCTTACGGCACGCGGCGCCAGGACACGCGCCAGCGTGAAGCGGGCGGCCAGAGTGCTGTTCGAAGATCAGGGTTTTCTGGAGACGACGGTGAATCAGATCGCCCGCCAGGCTGAGGTGGCGCACGGCACCTTCTACACCTACTTCGACTCTAAGGAGCAGATCTTTGCCGAGGTGGTCGGGGATCTGTGGACCGAGTTCAACATGGTCAGCGCCCGCCAGCCTGTCGTATCCGGCGACTTGTCGGAACGAATCGAGCGTGCCAATCGCGGCTACATCATGGCTTACATCGAACATGCCAGGATCATGGCTGCGGTGGAGCAGGCGGCCACGTTCAACGTCAGATTGGCGGAAATTCGCCGTAGTGCCCGAAACGCATGGATCGAGCGCTCCAGCCTGGCCCTCGGGAGATGGCAGCAGCGTGGATTGGTGAGCCCGTACCTCGACCCGCGACTCACTGCCGAGATCCTCGGATCGATGGTCGACCGCAGCGCTTACGTGTGGATCGTGCTCGGCGACCCTGGAACGATCGAGCCGCTGCTGGAGCCACGGGTGCGTGAGATCTCCCGGGTCTATTGCAATGCGATCGGTGTGCCCTACCACCGTGACGACCCGAGCGCAGCGAGTTGATACGGTCGTCAGCAGTAGGGGAACCTGGACGGAGGATTCCGTCGGGAACATTCCATGACTTGGAGGACAGATGCTTGTTGGGGACATCATCGAGCTAAACGGACGAAAGTACCCGGATCGCATCGCGGTTGTAGCGCCAGAAGGAACCGCCACCTTTGGTCAGCTTCGTGACCAGATGTGGCAAGTGGCCAATGCGATGTCCGAGATCGCAGCTCCCGGCGACCGGATCGCCGTGCTCGCCGAGAATCTGCCGGAATATGTGCAGATGTACTACGGCGTGCCTAGCGCTGGCATGGCGCTCACTTTCCTGAACTACCGCCTGCACCCCAAGGAGTGGGCCTGGATACTGAACAACGCCGAAGCCAGTGTGCTGGTGGTGCAAGACAAGTACGTCGAACAGATCGAGTCGGTGCTCGACGGCATACCGACTGTGAAGCACGTCGTCGTTATCGGCGAGAGCAATGACCATCCGACCTACGCAGACCTGGTTGGTGCCGCCCCGGTGCAACGACCGGCGGTGGCGGTGGACGAGGACTCCACCGCCTGGTTGCTGTACACCAGCGGCACCACGGGGTTTCCGAAGGGGGCGATGTTGACGCACCGCAACCTGATTGTCGCCTTCTTGAACTCGGTCATCGAGTACGAACCGCAACCCGACGAACGCACACTGGTTGCGTTCCCGCTGTGCCATGTGTCTGGCTACACCGTGCCGGTCAACCACTTCCGCGGCGGCCGCATCGTATTGACCCCGATGTTCGAGCCGGAACTGTGGATGCAACTCGTCGACCGTGAGCAGATCACCGGCACCGCGCTCGCTCCGACGATGCTGAACATGGTCCTACAGCATCCGAAGATCAACGAGTACAAGCTCGACAGCCTGCGCGGAATCGGTTACGGGGCGGCTGCGATGCCGGTGGAGATCCTGCGCGCCGGTATAGCTCGATTCGGTCCGATCGTTTACTCCGGCTTTGGCATGACCGAGCTCGGCGGCAACGTGCTCACGTTCCCGAAAGCGGCCCATGAGCGGGCGGTTGGTGGCGACGAGTACCTTCTGGCGTCGTGCGGCACGCCGATGTGCTTGGCCGACGTGATCGTCGTCGACGAGCAGATGAACGAGTGCCCGCCAGGCGTTGTCGGTGAGATGGTGATCCGCGGCGAGCAGGTGCTGAAGGGTTACTTCCGCAACGAGGAAGGCACGACCAAGGCGTTCGAGAACGGCTGGTTCCACACCGGTGACATGGCCAGGCGCGACGAGGAGGGCTTCTTCTACATCGTTGACCGGATGAAGGACATGATCATCACCGGCGGCGAGAACGTTTACAGCCGAGAGGTGGAGGAAGTGCTGTACACCCACCCGGCGGTTTCGGAGGCCGCGGTGGTCGGTGTTCCTGACCCGATGTGGGGTGAGAAGGTCACCGCGGTAGTGGTGCTGCGTCCAGGTATGACCGCCACAGAGGCGGAGATCATCGGCGTATCCCGCGACAACCTGGCCGGCTTCAAGAAGCCGAAGCATGTGGTGTTTCTCGACGAACTGCCCAAGACGGTCAGCGGCAAGATCATCAAGCGCGAGCTACGCGACCGTCTCATCGACGGCTCCCTGACGTGAGCCCAGAACTGCATCTGAACTAGTGGAGGAATGACATGGCAACAATCGAAAGCGTTCGCGGCCCGATCGAAACGGGAAGCCTCGGCAAGGTGCTGATGCACGAGCACGTCTTCGTGCTGACCCGCGAAATCATGGACAACTACGACACCGGCTGGGAAGAGGAATCGCGCGTTGCCGATGCCATTGCCCGGCTGAAGGAACTTAAGGCCAACGGCATCGACACCATCGTCGACCTCACAGTCGTCGGGCTCGGTCGTTACATCCCAAGGATCCAGCGGGTCAACGCCGAAGTGGATATCAACATCATCGCCGCCACCGGGCTGTACACGTACAACGACGTACCCCACTACTTTCACTTCCGCGGCCCGGGTCTGATGTTCGATCAGCCGGAGATGATGATCGAGATGTTCGTCCACGACGTGGAGCACGGCATCGGCGAAACCGGCGTGAAGGCCGGCATCTTCAAATGCGCCACTGACGAGCCGGGTGTGACACCGGGAGTGGAACGAGTGCTGCGTGCCGTGGCCCAGGCTCATCGGGCCACCGGGGTGCCGATCTCCACCCATACCCACGCGCACAGCCACCGCGGTCTCGAGCAGCAGGACATCTTCGATCAGGAGGGGGTCGATCCCACGCAGGTGGTCATCGGCCACTGTGGTGACACCACCGAACTTTCGTACCTGAAGGAGATCATGAACCGCGGCTCGTACATCGGCATGGACCGCTTCGGCATCGACGTGCTGCTGCCGTTCGAGGATCGGGTGAACACCGTCGCACAGCTTTGCGAGCAGGGTTTCGCCGGGCAGATGGTGCTGTCCCACGATGCGGCCTGCTTCAACGACTGGCTGCCAGAAGATCAGTTGGCGACGGCCACACCGAACTGGAACTACCTGCACATCACTCGCGACGTCGTGCCGGCGTTGAAGAAGCGCGGCGTCACCGATGCGCAGGTCGACCAGATGTTGATCGACAACCCGCGCAAGATCTTCGAACGCGCCAAAGTGGCGTACTGATCCAACGGCCCGCGACGGCCCTCTGAGGGTGACCGACCCACGGGTCGGTCACCCTCAGAGCTGTGCGCCCCATTCGGTATTTTCGCGTAGGTCCGGTTTGAGCACCTTGCCGCTGGCGTTGCGGGGAAGCGGATCGGAACGAAAGGCGATGTACTGGGGGATCTTGAAATCGGCGATCCGGTCGAGCGCCCAGGCCCGGATCTCGTGCGCCTGCGGCTGCGTGCCAGGGGTGGGCACGATGACCGCACCGACCTTCTCGCCCATCATCGCGTCGGGTACGCCGAGCACCGCTACCTCGAACACGTCTGGGTGCTGCACCAACGCGTTCTCCACCTCTACGCAGTAGACGTTCTCGCCGCCACGGTTGACCATGTCCTTCTTGCGGTCCACGATCTGCAGGAATCCGTCATCGTCGAGCAACGCCAGGTCCCCGGTGTGCAGCCAGCGGTCCCGGAACGTTTCAGCGGTACGTGCCGGATCGTTCCAGTAGCCGGCCACGATGTTCTGACCGCGGGCGACCAGCTCGCCAA
>JBDSMK010000291.1:0-9109 GCA_039915905.1 Ilumatobacteraceae bacterium | reverse complement strand
GAACGGGCGGATCAGGACCCGCTCGATACCTGCCGCAGCCAGTGCTGATACTGCCATCCCGGCGATGATCGCCAGCCACGTTGGAAGGCCGAGGCTGGTGTCGAAGACGTAGCACAGGAACGCACCGAACATCGCCATTTCACCCTGGGCGAAGTTGACGACTGTGGTCGCCTTGTAGATCAGTACTAGCGCCAACGCCATTGCCGAGTAGATGAAGCCGTTGCTGAGACCGTCGATTAATCGCTGCACAAACAGCACGCGGCCGCCGTTGACGATTGCGTAGATGCTGAATGCAACGAGCGCGACGACTAGCCCGCCAAGGGTCCAGGCGCGTTGAGCGCCGATCCGGCTGAGCGCCGAATATCCCTTGCCGAGTGCCTCGTTGGCTGAGTCAGTTGCTGTCACGATGCTCCTCAGTAGCCCAGGTAGGCCTTGCGGACTGCGTCGTCGTTACGCAGTTCGTCGGCGGTTCCGCTCAACACGATCTGTCCTGCCTCCAAGACGTAGGCGCGCTGGGCGATGTCGAGAGCCAGGTTGGCGTTCTGCTCGACGATCAGCAGCGTCGTTCCGTCGACCGTGTTCATCTCTTTGAAGCGTTCGAACAAGCCGCGCACGATCAGCGGGGCCAAGCCCAGCGATGGCTCGTCGAGCAACAGCAGGCGAGGTCTGGCCATCAGCGCGCGGGCAACCGCGAGCATTTGCTGCTCACCTCCGGAGAGGCTGCCGGCCATCTGTCGCCGCCGTTCGCGTAGCCGTGGATAGACGTCGTACCACCGCTCGATGTCGTCGCCGATCTGCTTGTCGGATCGGATGTAGGCCCCGACGAGGAGGTTGTCCTCGACGGACAGTTCGGCAAGCGTTCCGCGGCCCTGGGGAACATGGGCCACGCCTCGGCGGGCGATGTCGGTGGTGCTGTGCGAACTTATGTTGGTGCCGTCGAGCCGCACCTCGCCCTTGGTGGAGATCATCTGACAGATCGCACGCAAGGTGGTTGTCTTACCGGCGCCGTTGGCGCCGAGGATGACAACGACTTCGCCTTGGTCGACGTGGAAGTCGATGCCATGGAGAATCTCGATCGGACCGTAGGAGGCATGCAGCCCTACGACCTCGAGCAGCGCTTTGGCAGGCTCGTTGCCTACCGACTCGGGCTGCGGACGAGTTGCGATGTACGAGTCGCTCATGACTCTCCCAGGTAGGCCTCGATGACCTTCGGATCACGTGAAACCGTTGCCGGCGAGCCCTCGGCGATCTTGCGGCCGAAGTCGAGCACCACGACGTGGTCGGAGATGCCCATGACCATTGCCATGTGATGCTCCACGAGCAACACGGTGAGGCTGAACTCATCGCGGATGCGACGGATGACGGCAGCAAGCTCGGTCACTTCGGCTTGGGTCAACCCGCTGGCCGGCTCGTCGAGCATCAACAACTTCGGTCGCCCTGCGAGGGCCCTGGCTAGTTCGATGCGCTTCAGCGTCCCGAAAGGCAGACCGGCAGCTGGGTGAAACGCGACGTCGGCCAATCCGAGTTGCTCGAGCAGTTCATAGGCGTTCTCGGCGAGGCGGCGCTCCTCGCCCCTTGAACCGATGCGGAACGCCGATTGCAATACGCCGGCCTTCGATCTGGTGTGCCCGCCGACCATCACGTTGTCGAGCACGGTCATCCCCGGCCACAAGGCCAGGTTCTGGAACGTCCGAAGAATCCCGATCCGCGAGATGGTGGACGGCTTGGTGCGCAGCACGTCGTCTCCGTCGAACATGATCGTGCCGGTCGTCGGGTTGTAGATCCGGCTGATGACGTTGAACATCGTGGTCTTGCCGGCACCGTTCGGGCCGATCAGTCCGCAAATCTGGTTTGCCTCTACACCGAACGACAGCGCGTCGAGTGCGGTGACGCCACCGAATCGGACGGTTATCTCTTCAATGTCGAGTATCCCCAATGCCTGCCCCCGAGCTGCAACGTGACGCCGGACACATTTGGCGTTGGCGAACAGTAACGGACCACGTGCCGCGAAGCAAAGACCTTCGTCTACGTGTGGCCAGTCAGTACCCCAACCGCTCGATTCGATCTGCGTGGCGCTGCCAGTCCTTGTCGATCTTGACGAATAACTCGATGAACACTCCGGGCGGCAGTTGGGCCCGCACTCGTTGGCCGACCTCTTTCAGCACGGCGCCGTGCTTGCCGATGACCATCCCCTTCTGGCTCTCCCGCTCGACGATGATCTCGCAGCGGATGCGTGGCCACTCCCACTCGGTGACGCGTGTCGCAATGCTGTAGGGGAGTTCGTCGCGGGTGACAGCGAGAAGCTGCTCGCGAACAAGTTCGGCGACCCAGGTCTCCTCCGGCTGATCGCTGACCGTGTCGCCAGGGAAATACAGCGGGCCTTCGGGAACGAGACCGGCAAGGTGCGCGATGAGCTCCGCCACTCCGGCCCCGGTGCGCGCCGACACTGGAAAGTAGGCGGCCGCGTCGAGCTTAGAAGCGGCGACCAGTTGGGCTACCAGCACGTCGGGTTTGACGGCATCGGTCTTGTTGACGATCACGATCGCACTGCGCATGTCGAGGTGCCCTGCGACCCACTGGTCGCCGCTCCCGAACGGTTTGGTGGCATCGATCACCAGGCACACCACATCCACATCGCTGACGCTGTCCAGAGCTGTTGCGTTGACCCGTTTGCCGAGAGCGGTTACCGGCTTGTGCAGTCCAGGTGTGTCGACGAACACCAACTGGACGTCAGCCGTGGTCATCACGCCGCGCACCCTGGTGCGGGTGGTCTGTGGTTTGTCACTGACGATCGACACCTTGCGGCCGCACATCGCGTTCACGAGTGTGGACTTTCCGACGTTGGGCCGCCCGACGAGAGTGATGAATCCGCTATGCATGAGGATCCCACGCTACCTGTGGCTGTTTGCGCCCCTGCTCACTCGTGCAGTGACGCCGGCGAGTGCTCAGCCGCTGATCGTGACCGTCGAGGTGGAGGACCCGACAGTGGTCGTGGTGTGCAGCGCGTGGCCGTCGGACGTGGCCGGCGCGACGAACGCGGTGGTCGGCGCTGGGGAAATCGGCGGGGTGGATTCGCCGCCGAGCAGCACGCTGTAGTCGGCGCGTGACACCGGACGCCCGGGCTCGCTCTGTTCACCGCTGCCAAGCACGACCCCGATCGGCGAACCGGCCATCATGAACCTGACCTGGCCGATTCCGCCGCGCTGGGTGAGCGTCAGCACGACTTGGGCCACTGCCAGGCGTTGATCGCCTGAGGGGATGCCGTCGAAGAAGTTGACCGGCAGCGAAACGGTGGCAATGCCATTGCCGTCGTCGGTGACCTCGATGGCTGGGACACCGAGCGGAATCGCGCTGCGCAGCCCGTTGCTCGGTGCGCCGAACTGGCTGGTGCCGCCCTGCAAGGCGGCCATGACCTGGGCCAGCTTGGTCGGGGTGGTCAAGGGGAGCGAGATTGGGGTCAGCTGGCCACCGGAGATGAAGAACAACGAGACGTCCTCGGTGGCAACGATCGTCGTCGTGGTCGCCATCGCGCTTGTGGTACTGGCCGCGACGATCGTGGTGGAGGTCGTAGAGGTTGTGGTGGTCGGCAGCGTGTCGTCGAGACCTAGTCCGACATCGACACGTTCCGGGCCGCCGCTACCGGGCACTCCGCAGCCAGCGACACCGACGCCGAGAACCACCCCTACCACCGCGAGCAAACCGGAGATGCGCCGCGTGGCTCCGCGGGTGGACCTGCTCGTAGCGCCGGACCGAAATCGGAGGCGGTCGAACATCGTCATCAGATCACGCCGCCGAAGCTGACCTTGAACAGCGCCCCGCCGCCCGGGCGGTCTTCGACCCAGGCTTCACCGCCGTGGGCCTCGGCATGCTCGGCGACCAGTGCCAGACCGAGGCCGGTTCCGACACGATGGCGCGCCGCGCTGCCACGGGCGAAGCGTTCGAAGATCCTGGCACGCTCAGAGCGGGCAACCCCCGGCCCGGCATCGTGAACAGCCAGCACGATGCCCTGCTTGCCGTATGGAGCAACCCCGATGCGAGTCGGGCCGCCGGCATGCTCGCGAGCGTTCTCCAGCAGATTGGCGAGGATCCGTTCGAACCGCAGCTTGTCGAGGCGCACCGGGGACGGCACCATCGGGTCGATCTCGACCGGCGTTTCTCCGAACCCGTAACGGTGTGCGATGCGGTAGATCAGCTCACCGATGTCGACGTCTTCGCGGTGCAGTTCGGTGGTGCCGGAGTCGATCCGTGACAGCTCGAGAAGGTCCATGACCATCTGGTCGAACCGCCGGACCTGACTGACCACCACGTCGAGAGCTTGCTGGCTTCGGTCGGGAAGGTCGGCGCGGCGCGCGTCGAGCACCTCCACTGCAGCGGCCAGCGCAGTGATAGGCGAGCGCAGTTCGTGGCTCACGTCGGAGGCGAACCGAACCTCGCGCTCGATGCGGGTCTGGACTGCGTCGGCCATCTCGTTGAACGAGCTGGCCAGGATCGCGAGATCCGGATCGTTCTCCGGGGCCATCCTCGTGTCGAGCCCCCCGGAGGCAATCTCCCCGGCGGCAGTGGAGACCCGTGACAGCGGCATCAGTAGGCGCCGGCTGGTCCACCATCCGAGGCCGCCTGCGATCAGTGTGGTCACTCCTGCGCCGATTCCGAGCGCAGTGGCCAGGTACCGCAGCAGGCGGTTGGTGTCGGCCAAGGGGAACGCTTCGAAGTACTGCGCGTCGGCAGCGGTGATGTACACGCCGACTGCCACATACGGCTCGCCATCGTTGGTGAAGTGCTGTTGGGCACTCTGATGGCGCGCCACCATCGTGCGTAGTCCGCTGGGGAACGCCGACTCCTGATAACGCTGGTCGGTGAACGCCCGGCGCTCACCGCTGTTAGCGCCGGGGGCGACCATGAACGCGTAGCCGGCGGTTCGCAGGCTCTGCACCAGGTTGCCGACGTTGCCGGGATTGCCGAGCAGTTCGTTCTTCACCGACACGGCGTTGTTGAACGCCTGTGTGCGGGCGACCGAGTCGCGCTGCGACGTGAGGAAGGAACGTGCCAGGGTGTAAGTAACGAGTGCAAGGGCAAGGCTGGCGACCAAAGCGGTGAGGCTGAAGAACACCGTGATCCGAGTGCGCAGCCGCAGCGTGCGGCGGAATCGGATCTGCTGGGCCATGGACACATTGTGGCGCATCAGCGGCGTAAGCACTGGAGACCGCGCTGCCGGTGAGGCACCAGGGGGAGGAAGGTACCCCACCGAGGCAGCGTGAACGTCTGTAGTTTGGCGCTGCAATGTGACGAGACGACGTTGCGCTTGTGCGATTTCTGTAACAAGATTCCCCGGGAGGTCCATGAACACCCTGCTGTTCATCGAAGACGATGACGCCATTCGCTTGGCTTTGACCTTGGCTCTGGAAGACGAGGGCTACGAGGTGCGCCAGGCCGCCGATGGTCGTAGTGGATTGCAGTCATTCTCTGACGCCGAGCCCGATTTGGTGCTGCTGGATCTTCGGTTACCTGATATCGGCGGGTTCGAGGTTTGCCGGGTGCTGCGGGCTGCGAGCAACGTGCCGATCATCATTGTCACAGCGCAGACAGACACCCATGATCTGGTCGCAGGCCTCGAGGCTGGCGCCGACGATTACGTCACCAAGCCCGTGGTGCCCAAGGAACTGGCGGCGCGGATCCGCTCGTCGCTTCGCCGGGCGCATCTCAACGACTCTCCGGCGGCGACCGCAAAGAGCCGTTTCGGCGATGTCGAGTTGCGGCGCGAGCAGGGGATTGCGTTGAAGGCCGGGGTTGAACTGAACTTGACCAAGACCGAGTTCCGGTTGTTGTGCGAGTTCGGCGATCACGTCGGCATGGTGCTGTCTCGGGACCAGTTGTTGGAACGAGTGTGGGGATATGAGTACCTCGGTGACAGCCGCCTGGTCGATGCACACGTCCGCCGGTTACGGGTCAAGATCGAAGACCAGCCCGATGACCCAAAGCTGATCGTCACCGTTCGCGGCACGGGCTACCGCCTCGTCACCTGAACTGGCGGCCTGCGTGGGCGGCCTGTACGAGAGGTCAAAACCAGAATGGCAGATATCAACGGCTGACCCAGTTCGGCGGGCGATGCTCGGCGAACGAACGCATTCCCTCGGCTCCCTCTGGCGAATCGAACAGAGACGCTGAGAGCTTGTCCATCTCGACGAATGCGGCGCGTTCAGCGGCGCTGTCGGAACGTAGAAGCGATTTAGTAGCCGCGACCGCGATCGGACCGCCGGTAAGGATGCCGCGCGTCAACGTGTCGACGGTGGCAGTGACGTCGCCGGAGACGTGTGTAACGAGGCCCATTTCCCTGGCTGCGGCAGCGTCAAAGACTTCGCCGGTGAGGAACGGCGCAGCGAGCTTGGACCATGGGCAGCGCTGCAGGATCGGCACGGAGATCAACGCCGGCGCCACGCCGAGGCGCACTTCGGTGAACGCGAATGTGACGTCGGATGCAACGACAACCAGGTCGCACGCTGCCATCAGGCCGATCCCTCCGGCGCGGACGCTGCCGCGAACCACAGCGATCGTCGGCTGCGGAGCATGCATCAACTGGCGAAAGACCCCGACCATCGTCGCCGGCCCGGTTGGTACCTGCCCGGCTGCGCGCTCCTTGAGATCAGCGCCGGCACAGAACGTCGGGCCGGCATGCGTCAGCACGACGGCGCGCACGCCATCGTCGTGCGTGGCCTGTTCGATTGCCGCATGCATCTCGGCCAGCAACTGCCGGGAGAGCGCGTTGCGGTTGGCCTGTGAGCCGAGGGTGACTGTAGCGATGTTGCCGGTTATCTCGAGGCGTACGACTTGGTCGGCCATCACCGCGACACTACTGATGCGCCTGTCGCGTCGAGCGGCGACGGCCGTGACAAGGTTATCTCGCGGAGGAACGCCTCTGCCTCGGAGCGTTCACGAGTGCGATGCATCGGCGGCAGCCCACGCACGATCTCCCATCCGTAGCGCGCCTTACTGAGGCGCGGATCCAGCACCGCGACCACGCCGCGGTCGGTGGCATTTCGGATCAGGCGCCCGGTTGCCTGGGCGAGAAGCATCGTGGCGCGGGGGAGGTCGATCTGTGAGAACGCGGCCGCGCCGAGCAGCTCCCGTCGGGCCGACAACAACGGGTCGTCGGGGCGCGGGAACGGGATTCGATCGATCGCTACCAGGCTCAGTGTGCGACCTGGGATGTCGATTCCTTGGAAGAACCCTGCGGTGGCGAACAGGCATGTCTCCTCCGACGCGCTGAATTGCTTTACCAGTTCGTTCTTGGGTAGTTCGCGCTGGGTGAGTATCGGGAACGGCACACGGCCGCGCAACGCCTCGGCGGCGCTGTCCATTGCCTTCCAACTGGTGAACAGTGCCAGCGTCCGACCGCCGGCGGCAGTGATCAGGGCGGCGAGCTCGTCGTGCACGCAGCTGCGATACTGCGGCGATCGCGGATCGGGCAGGTGGCGGGCGCAGTACAGCAGCGCGTGATTGGCGTAGTCGAACGGACTACCCGCGTCGAGTTCGGTGAACGTGCCTGCAGCAAGCCCGACACGCGCCGCCAACGACACAGGCACTGTGGCGCTAGTGAGAATGGCGGTGCGCTGCTGCCAAATGCCCTTGGCCAGCACCGGGCCAACGTCGAGCGGAGCGATCTCCAAACGCGGGAACTCGGTGCCACCGGAGACGAAGGCGACGTACCCGTCGTGGGCCCCGATGGCCACGTCGATCGCATCGAT
Source organism: Ilumatobacteraceae bacterium (assembly GCA_039915905.1). Lineage (GTDB taxonomy): Bacteria > Actinomycetota > Acidimicrobiia > Acidimicrobiales > Ilumatobacteraceae > JAODBQ01. The sequence goes on along the minus strand of JBDSMK010000291.1, from coordinate 1,367 downwards.
CAACCGTGTGGCCAACTGCTGGGCGCGCAGCACCCTCTGCTTGGCATCTTCCACGGTGGTGTCGATGGCCCGCAGAGCACTCTGCGAGCGGTCGATTCTGGCCCGAGCGTCGATCAACGTGTCCTGCAGCAAGTCGGGATATGGCTTCTGCAACCGCTCGCCGACCAACGGCGCCAGCACTTGGCGCAGCGCAACGGCAAGATCGGCAACCGGAGCCACCACTGCGGGGTCGTCGAGGATCCGTCGCAGCACGGCGGCCAACTGGGTGAACTGGCTGGCACCGATCTGCACGCCGACCGTGTCGCTCATGATGTCTTCCAGTTGGTGTGCCTCGTCGACCACCAGCACTTCGTGCTCGGGCAGCAGGGCGCCTCCACCGGCTACGTGCAGACCATATAGATGAAGGTTGACGACGATTACGTCGGCTGCCTGGGCGCGTTGGCGAGCGAGCTCGGCGAAGCACACCTTGCCCATCGGACAGCGAGTTGCTCCCGGACACTCGTCGCTGCCCACACTGACTGCCCGCCACGCGCGATCGGTTGGCGACCAGTTCAGCTCGGCCGAGTCGCCAGTCTTCGTCGCGCCGGACCACGTACTCAGGCGCTTCACTTCCACCTTCGTGGTTGCTGCGAGTTCCTCGAGTTCGAGCTGGCCCTCGGTGGCGTCTTGGATCTCGCGGATGCGTTGCATGCAGATGTAGTTGCTACGGCCCTTTAATACCGCCCATTCGAAGGGGCGGTGAAGGTGTTCGGCGAGGAACGGCAGGTCCTTTGCAGCGAGCTGGTCCTGTAGCGCCTTGGTGGCGGTAGCCACCACTACCCGCTTGCCGGCCAGCACGGCTGGGACGAGGTAGCCGATGGTCTTGCCGGTGCCTGTGCCGGCTTGGACGATGAGGTGCTTGCCAGTTCGGATCGCCGTTGCTACTGATTCGGCCATTGCCACCTGGCCGGGGCGGTCCTCGGCAGCCGGGAGTGCACGGGTGACCTGGGCAAGTGATTCGGCGACACTCATCGACGAACGAGGGCGATCGCCGCATCGAGCGCAGGGCCGTCGAAGTCGGGCCACGTGAGATCGGAGAAGTACACCTTCGCGCCCTCGCTCTGCCACAGCATGAAGTTGGAGATGCGATGTTCGCCTGAGGTGCGCACGACTACGTCGACGTCGGGTAGGTCGGGTAGGTAGAGATGCTCGGATAGCGACTGCTGATCTACGACACCGGCTGCGGCGGCGGCGCGTGCGGCGTGGACGATCTCGGCTCGGCTGCCGTAGTCAAAGGCCACCGTGAGGACCATCCCGGTGTTGCCGCTGGTGTCGCGGCCGGCCTTACGGATCGCTCTCTGCACGTACCTCGGGGTGCGCGCCTCCGG
>JBDSMK010000271.1:0-2718 GCA_039915905.1 Ilumatobacteraceae bacterium | reverse complement strand
ATCGCCCCACCGGCCTCCGCCACTGCCAAAAACGCTCGACGACAGATCTCGTCGTAGAACAACTCCTCCATCATCCACGGGGCGATCTCGTTCCAGCGCTGCAACAGCAGTGCAATGGCGACGAACTCGGCGTTCTCGGCGATGCCGATCCGGCGTACCGGGACCACCCGGATCACCGGCCGCACGCGACGCTCGGTCGCCGCTACCAGATCGCCGGCGGACAACCCCACATGGGTGGCCACCTGAGCGGCATAGAGCCGACGAACGTTGACGTCGGGATGTTCGTTGATCACCGCCATCGCCCGCTCCGCCACCCTGGCACGATCCTCCGGGGAGTGCAGCGCCTGACCACCGAGCACCCGCTGCACGCGAAAGCCGAGGAACGGCAACGCTTCGTCGATCGCCGCGCCGAGAGCATCAGGGTCACTGACGCTCAGCTCACCGGGATCCTTGCCCTTCGGAAAGCGAGCCACGCTGACGCGCACCTGGTGGCGCTCCTCCCATTCGTAGAACTTGGCCGCGGCTCCCTGCCCGGCGGCGTCAGCGTCGAAGGCGAGCACCACCTTGGAGGCGAACCGCTTCAGCAGCCTCACATGGTCCTCGGTGAGTGCCGTGCCACAGGTGGCCACCGCACGGCGTACACCGGCGCTGTGGAAGCCGATCACGTCCGTGTAGCCCTCGCAGACGATGACCTCATCCGCGGCCACGATCTCGGCCTTCGCCCAGTTCAACCCGTACAACGTCTTCGACTTGGCGTAGATCGGTGTCTCCGCTGAGTTCTTGTATTTCGCGGGGTCGGACGAGCCGGGCATGATGCGGCCGCCGAAGGCAACCGCATCACCGCTTTCGGTATATATCGGAAACATCACCCGCGCCCGGAACGCGTCCTGCTGACGACCCGCCTTGTTGGTGAACGACAACCCGGTGGCGCGCAGCAGATCGGCCCCGACACCGAGGTTGCGACTCAGCTCGTCCCATGAGTCCGGTGCCCAACCAAGCTTGAAGGTGCGCGCCACGTCACCGGCCAGACCTCGCCTACGCAGATAGTCTCGCGCCGCTCGCACCTCGGCGCCGGTGCCGGTTAGCAGCCGCTGGTGATACCACTCCACCGCCTTGTCCATCACCTCGATCAGTTGCCGCCGCCGCTGATGATCGCGGCCCTCCCCGCCCGTGGTGTAACGCAACTGCACCCCGGCCTTGGAGGCCAGCTTCTCCACGGCGGCGACGAAATCGAGATGGTCGATCTCCTGGACAAACTTGAACACATCGCCTGCTGCCCCGCAGCCAAAGCAGCGGTACCGCCCGGTCTCCTCACGCACGTTGAACGAGCCGCTGCGCTCGGCGTGGAACGGACACAGCCCAACCCAGTTACGCCCGACTCGGCGCAACGCGACGTACTCCTGAACGACATCGGAGATGGACACGGTGGAGCGGACGCGGTCCAAGTCCTCCTCCACGATGGCCATGTCCGCACGATACCCGTACGCCGCCGAGCCCACCGCCGAGCCCGCCGGTCAGCCCACGGTCACTCGGGGCGTTGCTCGGAGGGAACTGAAGCCTTGGTCACGTGAAGCGAAAGCACGACCGCGACGGCCAGTACCACCACGATCACCAGCAACGAGGCCAAGGTAGGGATGTGCACCCACGGGCTGATGATCATCTTGACCCCGACGAACGCCAGGATCACCGCCAACCCCTGCTGCAAGTATGTGAAGCGGGCGCGCATGCCGGCCAACAGGAAGTACAACGACCGCAAACCCATGATCGCGAACGCGTTCGAGGTGAACACCAGGATCTGCTCGTTGCTCACCGCCAGCACCGCCGGTACGGAGTCCACGGCGAACAGCACGTCGGTCGCCTCCACCAGCACGAGCACCGCGAACAGAGGGGTGGCGACGTGCCTGCCATCGATGCGGGTGAACAGGTGTTGTCCGTGCAACTCGTCGGTGGTCGGCACGATCCGCCTGACGATGCGGATGAACCGGCCCTGGGTAGGGTCCGAACTCTCCGTCTCGCGTAACAGCTTGACCGCCGTGTACAGCAGGAACGCGCCGAACACGAACAGCACGAACTCGAACCGTTGCACCAGGGCGACGCCGGCGAAGATGAACCCGGCGCGCAGCACAAGCGCGCCGAACACACCCCAGAACAGAACACGGTGTTGATAGTTCGGCGGCACCGCGAAGTGCGTGAGGATCAGTGCCCAGACGAAAACGTTGTCGATCGACAGGCTGTACTCGATGAGGTAGCCGGAGAACCACTCTCCGCCTGCAGCACCACCAGACACCGCTATCACGACGAGGCCACAGGCCACGCCAACCGCGATCCAGGCCAACGTCTCGGTTATCGCCCGTCGCGGCGAGAGCACCTTTGGCTTGCGGTGCAACACGAGGATGTCGAACAACAGAAGCACGCTGATTGCCGCCAGCGCGATCACCCATGTGACCGGTTTGACGTCGAGACTGACGAACTGCGATCGCTCCGACAGCGCGAGGATCACCGCACTTGCTTGGCCTTGGGAGCTGACCCAGCCTTCGACTTCGCCTTCGACTTCGACGTCGGAGCTGCCGCAGCCTTGCCACGCAGCACCGCCTGTGCTGCTGCGAGCCGCGCGATCGGCACACGGAACGGGCTACAGCTGACGTAGTCCAGCCCAGCCTCGTAGAACAGTTCGATGCTTTCCGGATCGCCGCCGTGCTCACCGCAGACGCCGATCTT
>JBDSMK010000244.1:0-2939 GCA_039915905.1 Ilumatobacteraceae bacterium | reverse complement strand
TAAATCCTCGAGCCTCCGTATCCGGATAGGGTTGGGCGCATGGATCTAGTCGATTCGTTCGGTCGGACGATCCGCGATCTACGCATCTCGATCACCGATCGGTGCAACTTCCGGTGTACCTACTGCATGCCGGAAGAGGGCATGAAGTGGTTGGCTCGCAGCGACGTGATGAGTTTCGAGGAGATCACTCGCCTGGCGCGGATCTTCGTGGAACGCTTCGACGTAGATGGCTTGCGGTTGACCGGTGGCGAACCCACTGTGCGAGCCCATCTGCCGGTGCTGGTCAGCAAGCTCGCCGAGCTGCGCATCCCGAAGACTGCTGCGTCACCGAGGGCTGGACACAAGCCGGACGTGTCGATCACTACCAACGGCGCATCGTTCCGACTTCTTGCCGATGAATTGCGTCGCAACGGTCTCGACCGTGTGAACATCAGCCTCGACACTCTGCGCCGCGATCGCTTCTTGCAGATGACCCGCCGCGACGAACTGGCCAGCGTGCTCGACGGCATTGCCGCGGCCCAAGAGGCCGGGTTCTCGCCGGTGAAGATCAACGCCGTCATCGAACGCGGCATCAACGACGACGAGATCGTCGACCTCGCCCGCTTCGGCCGAGAGCAAAACGTGGAGGTCCGCTACATCGAGTTCATGCCGCTCGACGCCGACGGGCACTGGATGAACGAGAAGGTGGTCAGCCAGGACGAGATCGTCGCGGCGATCAGTGCAGTGTTCCCGATGGAGCAGATGCCCGCTAGAGGCGCGGCTCCCGCCGATCGGTGGCGTTACCTCGACGGCAAGGGGACCGTCGGCGTGATCCCCACGGTGACCAAGCCGTTCTGCGCCGATTGCGACCGGGTGCGACTGACCGCCGACGGCCACTTCCGTACGTGTCTGTTCGCTACCAGCGACTTCGACCTGATGGGTCTGCTGCGCGGTGGGGCCGACGATGATGCCCTGGCCGCCGAGATCACCCGCGCTGTTGGGCTGAAGTGGGCTGGCCACCAGATCAACCAGGTCACGTTTGTGCGCCCTAAGAAGTCGATGAGCCAGATCGGCGGATAGCCGCAGAAGTACGGCGGATAGCCGCAGAAGTACGGCGGATAGCCGCGCAGAGTTACACGGTTTCGGGTTCGAGCTCGCTCGTCGTCCATTCGTAGGAACGTGCCTCGGGTACGGAGCCTTCCACCTCGATCACATGCCGTTTCGATTCCTCGATGGCCGACCTCACCAGGTTGAGTCCGGCCAGGCCGGGCAGGGCGTCGATGCGTTCCTCGACACGGTCGATCAGTTCGATGCCCTCGCCGGAACCGAACAGGTATGCGGTGGCGAACGAAGTCTCGATCTTCGGCACGTCGCCGTTGCCGACGGGCGCCCATTGGTGGCGCAGGAACCACGACGTCACTCGCTGGGCCTTTTTGTCTTCCAGCAGGTCGCGCGCGTAGCTGGCGTAGTAGGCAGCGTGACGGCCTTCCTGGCGCATGATCCGCCCGAGCAACTCGGTTAGCGCCGGATGATCGGCGATCTTCGCCAGACGGTTGTAGGCCGCGTTGGCAGTCCACTCGTTGATCGCTCCCCACGTCATGTGCACCGCCGGGAACTTGCGCACGCCATGACCCAGCGACCAGAAGATCACCGGGCTCCAGAACAGGTAGCGCTTGTTGAAGCTGCGCATCGCCGTTAGCCGCGGGTCGTGCGCCGGGCGGTCGTGCATTGCCAGCACCCTGCCGAGGGCCTGGCCGTGCCAGTACTCCTCGTAGTTCCACAAGGTGAGGAACGCAGTGAACTGTGGGTCCTTCCATGCCGGCATCAGCAGCAGTTCACGGGTGTACAGCACGGTCTGGTACTCGATGTCGTGCATGTATCCGAGGCAGCGCAAGACGTGCTCGTCGAGCGGGTTGGAGCGGAAGCTGTCGAAGTCGATGTCGTCGGTCTTCAGCCGACCACCGTGCTCCTGAAATTTCTCAATAGAAATCGCCATGGTGATTCTCCGTTGCGAACCTTCTGTTGCCCGTCAAGGGTACCCGGAGCTGGGCGACAGCGGTCCGGGGCGCGCGGTGATCACAGCGGCCTCCATCGATCCACTACGATTTGATGTCGAATGAGTGACGCCGATGAGTGACCTCCACTTCAGCCATCTCGATCCTCTTGGGCGTGCCCGGATGGTCGACGTGACGCCCAAGGACCCCACTCACCGACGGGCCGTGGCGCGGTGCAAGGTGTTCATGCAGCCAGCCACGACGGCGGCCATCGCCAACCGCGAAGTCAACAAGGGCGATGTGCTGGCAGTGGCCAGAGTGGCGGGCATCCAGGCCGCCAAACGCACCAGCGACATGATCCCGTTGTGCCATCCCCTGCTCGTGGGGTCGGTCTACGTCAACTTCGAGATCGGCGACGACCACATCGCCATCGAGGCGCAGGTGGACACCGTTGACCGCACCGGGGTCGAGATGGAGGCACTGCACGCCTGCTCGGTCGCGGCCTTGACGATCTACGACATGTGTAAATCGGCCGACAAGGGCATGGTCATCGGCGAACTCGCGCTCTGGGAGAAAACCGGTGGACGCTCCGGGGTGTACCGACGCGGCTCCGACGTTGGTGCTACTGTTACGAATGTTGTACAATCGTAATGTTGTTACGACGTTGTAACCTGCGGGCCAGCAACGCAATTCACCCTTTCATCATGAACCATTCATCTGACTCAACACGCGGTGAACAGTGACCAAAATTGTTCTTCTTGCCGTCGCCGCCGCCTGGGCCGCAGTGCTCCTTCCCCCGCTTCTGCGGAACCGAAGCGAGAATCGTCCCGGCAGCTCGGTGTCCGACTTCAACCGTCAGCTCTCCAGCCTGCAGCGCTCGGTTCCCACCCGGGGGCTCGGGCCGATGCGATCGATGGCTCGGCCCCTGGCCCAGTCACCGATGGCCCGTCCCGCAGCAGCCGGTCG
>JBDSMK010000161.1:0-14526 GCA_039915905.1 Ilumatobacteraceae bacterium | reverse complement strand
GAGATCGTGATGGGCGCTTTCGATCGCAACGGTGCTGCCGCGCTCGGCTACCGACCGCTGCTCCTCGACGCCGTTGTCCTGGTGGCGGTGACCGCCGCGTTGGTCTCGGCGATCCCTGCAGTCGGCGCGCTGCTGGCGATCGCGATGCTCACCGTCCCGGCGCTCACCGCTCGTTTGTGGAGCGACCGGATGGTTCCGACGATGGCGCTCGCCGGGGCCATCGGCGTGCTGAGTGCACTGCTTGGACTGTGCGCCGCGGCGCTGTGGGGAGTTGCCGCCGGCGGAGCGATCGCACTGGCGGCCGGAGCGTGCTTCATGGTGTCGTTGGCAACCACCGAGATCAGGCGTTCGTTGCGGCTGCGTCGCGGCAGTCGCTGCATAGCCCGATGAGATCGAGGCGATGGTGCTGCATCGTGAAACCTGTTTCGGCGGCGATTTCGGTGAGGCCGCGGTCGATCGATCGTTCCAGTGGCAACGGCAACGTGAAGTCGCGTACCTGGCCGCACGATTGACAGATCTGGTGGTGGTGATGTTCGGTGAGATCTTCGGCCAGCTCGAATCGGGCCCATTCGTCACTGGTGGTGATGCGCTGCACGAGCCCGGCGTCCTCGAGCACGCTGAGGTTGCGATACACCGAGCTCTGCGGCATCTTGGCGCGGAAACGGAGGATCTCGGGGATCGTCAGTGGGTGCGTACCGGTCGCCAAAAGATGCAGCAGCTGCATCCGGCTGTCGGTGTAACGCTGACCAGCTTGGCGAAGTCTCGCGCTGGCAATCATGTCGATCTCCTCCACGCCCCGGACCTTATCGAGTTCCCACCAAACTGAGAATGGCTGAGAACGAGGCGGTATGAGCCGGCGCTATCAGCCAGCCGTTCAGCCGGTTGCTCTGCCGGCCGGTATCGCAGAGCAGATCAGCGCCAGAAGATCGTCGTAGTCATCGACAGCCGAGAACTGCGGAAACTCGGCGACGATCGGCGGCGGGGCATGGAACCAGAACCCGGCATCGGCCGCCGCCAGCATCGCAGCGTCGTTGTAGGAGTCGCCGGCCGCCACGATGCGATAGTTCAACGACTGAAGCGCGCGTACTGCGCAGGCCTTCTGATTGGGCATCCGCAGGAGGTAGTCGACGATGCGGTCGTCGTGCACCACAAGCCGGTGACAAAGCAACGTGGGCATCCCGAGGTGCGCCATCAACGGCGCCCCGAACTGCTCGAACGTGTCCGACAGGATCATCACCTGGGTGCGTCGACGCAACTCGTCGAGGAACGCTCTGGCACCATCGAGTGGCCTCAACGTGGCGATCACTTCAGCGATTGACGACATGGTCAGACGGTTCTTTGCGAGAACGTCGAGGCGGCTGCGCATCAACACGTCGTAGTCCGGTTCGTCGCGTGTCGTGCGGCGTAATTCGTCGATCCCGGTGCGCTCGGCAACGGCGATCCAGATCTCCGGGACGAGCACACCCTCGAGGTCGAGAGTTACGATCGTCTGCTGGAGGGCGGTCGGGTTGCTCACGGGGGCCTATTCTTCAACATTCGAGCTCGCTCCCAGCAATGTGGGCCAGCCGCAACAGGAGGTTCGGGAATGCCGATCAGCACAATGCAGGACACGCCGCTGATCTTGCGCACGATCTTGGAGTACGGGCGCAAGATCCATGCCAACAAGAAGGTCATCACCTTCAACGGCGATGGTTACACCGAGTCCACGTTTGCGGAGGTGTCCGATCGCGCCGACCAGCTGGCCGCCGCACTCACCAAGCTCGGCGTCAGCGAAGGCGACCGAGTGGGCACGTTCATGTGGAACAACCAGACCCACTTAGAGGCCTACCTCGCTGTGCCATGCATGGGAGCCGTGCTGCACACGCTGAACATCCGGCTTTTTCCTGAGCAATTGGCATACGTGATCAACCACGCCGAGGACAAGGTGATCATCGTCGACGCCTCAGTCGCCGGGTTGTTGGCGCGGGTGCGCGACCAGTTGACCACCGTCGAGCACATAGTGGTGAAGGGTTCCGGAGATCTCTCCGGACTGGGTGAGACACTCGACTACGACGCCCTGCTAGCTGCCGAGAAGCCGGGCTTCGTGTACCCCGACGTCGACGAACGCGCCGGGGCGGCGATGTGCTACACGAGTGGCACCACCGGCAACCCCAAGGGTGTGATGTACAGCCATCGCAGCACCTACCTGCATTCAGTGATGGTCACCTCCTCGGCCAACGTGGCGCTGAGCGAGCACGATCGGATGCTTGTGATCGTGCCGATGTTCCACGCCAACGCATGGGGCATGCCCTATGCGGCCTGGATGATCGGTGCTGATCTGATCCTGCCGCAGCAGTTTCTGCAGGCCAAGCCGTTGGCGCGGATCATCACCGACAAGCGACCGACGCTTACGGGTGCGGTTCCCACCGTGCTCAACGACCTGCTGCACAACGCTCCGGACACTGACATGTCGTCGTTCCGTCTGGTGATGGGCGGCGGCTCGGCGCTACCGCGGGCACTGTTCGAGGGTTACCGTGACACGTTCGGGGTGCCGCTGGTCCAGGGCTGGGGGATGACCGAGACGAGCCCGGTTTGCACCATTGGAATGCCGCCGAGTGACATGGGCGACCTCGACGAGATCAGCTGGCGGGTGTTCGCCGGGAGGATCCTGCCAGGCGTCGAGCTGCGCATCACCGACGACATCGGCGACGTGGTGCCATGGGATGGCGAGTCGCTCGGCGAGATCGAGGTGCGTGGCCCGTGGATCACCGGTTCGTACTACGGCATCGACGATCCGGAGAAGTTCCACGATGGCTGGCTTCGCACCGGCGACGTCGCTTCGGTGACCGCGAATGGTTACGTGGCGATCAGCGACCGGGCCAAGGACGTCATCAAGTCCGGCGGCGAATGGGTGTCGTCGGTCGACCTCGAGAACACGATCATGGGCCACCCCGATGTGGTCGAAGCGGCGGTGATCGGCGTTCCGGATCCACGCTGGGACGAGCGTCCGCTTGCTTGCGTGGTGCTGCGCGAGGGCTCCACCCTCACTGCCGCCGAACTTCGTGATTGGTTGAAGCCGCGTACCGCCAAGATGTGGCTCCCTGAGCGTTGGACGTTCATCACCGAGGTGCCCAAGACGAGTGTCGGCAAGTTCGACAAGAAGGTCCTCCGTGCACGCCACACAGCTGGTGGTCTGGCGGTGGAAACCCCCGCCTGATCACCAGCTGCCAGGGGTCGTGGCCGAATCCCGTTCGGGCGCAGCGGGTTACAACAGAGCCGCCGATAGCGCGACGGATTCGCGGGCGGCCAGCGCGGCGTTGACCCGTTGCCGTTCGAGGATCTGGTCGAGGGTCTTTGTGGCCTGCGGGATCGGGTGTTCGGCGAAGAAGCTCTGCACGTCGGCCACCACCTCCGGGGCGGTGAGCACCTTCACAGGATCGATCATCCGCACGATGGTGTTGTCGGGGAACTTCTCGTTGGCCTCGTCCCAGTGCCTGCGGACCGTGTTCCACGCCATTACCCCGTTGCGTCGGTTGGCGATGCAACGGTTCATCAGGAACGGGGCGTTCTGAGTCTTGACTTCGCCCGACAGGGCCAGGTCGAGCGTGCGCTGGATCTGCTCGGGATTGGGGAACTCGGCCAGCGCGTACATGTAGCGCAATTGCTCCTGCGGGGTGGCTGCGCTGCGGAACGCGGCGAGGTAGCGGTCGTATTCGGCATCGGTGCCAACCGCTGCCACGGCTCCAGTGGCGGCAGACATGAGTTCCGGGTCAGCGTGCGGATCGTCGATGATCGCCCGGCAGCGGGCCTGCGCGTCGGCGTCGTTGCCGAGTACCGCGAGTACCCCGACCAGCAGCCCGCGCAGCTTGGCGGTGAGGTCGGCCTCGCCGGCGACCGGTTGCCAACCGAGCTCCGCGAGCACCGGCGCGACGAGCGCAGCGATGCGCTTTTGCAGTGCGGCGTACGCGGCGCCGTCCACCAGCCGACCGACGCCGCGCAGGCCGACCGTGATCGCCTGCCACACCGCCAGGTCGCGTTCCGCGCCGAAGCCCTCCACGAAGTTGACGAACTCGGCGGCCGCGAGGCGTCCAGCGACCACCGCGTTCCACGCATCGTCGATCAGGTTGTAGCGATCGATCACGGTCAGCTGCGCCAGCGCCGGCCCGACCAGCCGGGAGCGGAGCGCTTCGTCGTAGGCCACCCGCATGAAACCGTGGCCGCCAGCGTTGACCACCACCGTGGCGTCGGGCCGCGCCAGGGCGATGCGCAGTTCGTCACCCTCCATCAGCACCTTTGATTCGCTGCCGTCGATCTGCAGGTGCAGCGGGACGACGAACAACGTGGCATCAGCAACCTCGGTGTAGCCGAACCGTTGCTGACCGAGCACCAACGTATTGCCCTCCAGGGCCGCCGAGATCAACGGGAAACCGGGTTGCCAGATCCAGCTGTCCATCAGTCGGCGCACCTCAGTGGCTCCCGGGCCGGCATTGGCTTCCTCGATGCCGTCCCACAGGTCGCCGGTCTCCGTGTTGCCGTACTCGTGCTTGGTGAGGTAGTGGCTCACACCGCGACGGAACTCGTCTTCGCCGATGAACTGCTGCAACATGCGCAACAGCGATCCGCCCTTCTGATAGGTCAGCACGTCGAACATGCCGTCGCATTCGTGCGGGGCGCGCACCGGGAACTCAACGGAACGGGTGCTGGCCAGCGAGTCCACCTCGAACGCCACGCTGCGCTCCAGGCTGAACGTGGTCCACCGCTTCCACTCCGGCCGGAACGCGTCACAGCAGGCGATCTCCATGAACGTCGCGACGGCCTCGTTCAGCCAGATCCCGTTCCACCAGCGCATCGTCACCAGGTCGCCGAACCACATGTGGGCCATCTCGTGGGCCACAACGTCGGCCAGCGTCTGCAGTTCGATCTGGGTGGCCGTGGCAGTGTCGGCTAGCAGCAGGTTCTCGCGAAACGTGATGCAACCGAGGTTCTCCATTGCCCCTGCCGCGAAGTCCGGGAGAGCCAGCATGTCGCACTTGTCTGTCGGATACGGGATGCCATAGAACTCTTGGTACCAGCGGATCGCATGGGCCCCTATCTCGAGCCCGAAGGCGGTGAGATGACCCTTGCCGGGAACGTGCACGATGCGCAGCGGTACCCCGTCCACGTCCACCGGGTCGGTGACCTCCAACGGCCCGACTACGAACGCCACCAGGTAGGTGCTGATCGGCATCGTCTCGCGGAAGCGCACCGCGACCTTGCCGCCCGGCTGTGCCAGACGCTCCATCTCCGGGCCGTTGGACACCGCAAAGAGCTCCGGCGCGATGACCAAGGTGATGTCGAACACCGCCTTGAAGTCGGGCTCGTCGAAACAGGGGAACGCCCGCCGGCAGTCGGTGGCCTGCATCTGCGTGGTGGCGATGACCTGCTCGTGGCCCTCGCCGTCGCGATAGGTGCTGCGATACCAGCCACGCAGCTTGTCGTTGAGCACGCCGGTGAAGCGGATCGTCACCAGCGCCGGACCAGCTTCGAGCGCTGCGTCCACCGATAGCCGTTCGGTGGTCTCGTCGAGGTGGAAGCTGACTGGGGCGCCGTTGATGTCGACACCGTCGATGTCCAGTTCTATTGCGTTCAGCACCACATGCTGCACGGCTTCGCTGACGTTGACGTTGATGTCGACGGTGCCGACGAACGTGGCCGCCTGCAGGTCGGGTTCGAGCGCCAGCGTGTATCTCGTGGGGATCACCGCTCGCGGCAGCCGGTAGGGGTCCGGTGCATTCGCGGGGGTGTCGGCATTGGAACTGGATTGCTGAGGTGTGGGCTGAGTCACGAGGTCGATGGTAATCGGGCCGGGCGGAGCGCTCGGCGGTAGCGTGAGCGCCCGTGTCAGCGCCGTTGTTCGACGTGGTCGGTGTGGGCAACGCGCTGGTCGATGTGATCGCTCACGCCGACGACGGGTTCATAACCGAACACGCCCTGGTCAAGGGCTCGATGACCTTGGTGGACACGGACCGCGCGATGGAGTTGTATCGCGCTCTTGGCGGTGCGATCGAGATGAGCGGTGGTTCGGCGGCCAACACGATGTGCGGCGTCGCGTCGCTCGGTGGTCGCGCCGCATACATCGGCAAGGTGAGCGATGACGACCTCGGCCGCGTCTTCGGCCACGACCTGCGCGCAGTCGGCGTCGCCTTCCGACCCGGCAGTTCGGACCCGGCGACGCCCACCGGGCGATGCATCATCGTGGTCACACCAGATGCCGAACGCACGATGCACACCTACCTTGGAGTGTCCTCCCTGTTGCATCCCGGCGACATCGACGAGGCCGCGGTCGCCGCCGGGCAGGTGTTGTACATGGAGGGTTACCTGTACGACCGCGCGGAGGCCAAGGAGGCGTTTCGCGCCGCAGCCCACATCGCCCACAGCAACGGCCGCGAGGTGTCGCTGACACTGAGTGATTCGTTCTGCGTCGACCGCCACCGCGACGACTTCCGTTCACTGGTGGCCGACGAGGTCGACATCCTGTTCGGCAACGAGGACGAGCTGCGCGCCCTGTATCAGGTGGACTCGTTTGAAGACGCGGTGCACGCTGTGCAACGCGATTGTGCGCTGGCCGTGGTGACGACCGGTCCGCAGGGCTGCCGAGTGGTAACACCTCACGAGGTGATCGCGGCACCGGCCGTTGAGGTCGCAGAGGTGCTCGACACCACTGGGGCTGGCGACCTGTTCGCTGCCGGCTTCCTGTAAGGCTACACCCGTCGACGGTCGCTTGACGAGTGCGCCCACATCGGGGCCTTGGCCGCGGCCGAGGTGATCTCCCACGTCGGCCCCCGCCCGCTGGTGGAGCTGCGTACGCTTCTGCCATGAGCGATCCCGCCGACCCTGCATCGGCCGCATCGACTGCATCGGCTGCCGACATTGCATCGGTTGCATCAGCTTTGGCGCGGCGGTGGCTGGCGGCGGAGCCCGACGAAGACATGCGACTCGAGCTGGCCGAGTTGCTGAGTGGCTCGGTGAGGCGCTTGTCGACCGATTCACCGGTCGGTTGCAATTCGGCACCGCCGGATTGCGTGGCGCAGTGGGCGCCGGGCCGCAGCGGATGAACCGCTTGGTCGTGCGCCAGGCTGCCGCCGGACTTGTGGAGCACCTGTTGCGCAGCAGCGTCGACGCGACGCGCCGGGGCGTGCTCATCGGTTACGACGCGCGACGCAAGAGCGACGTGTTCGCGCTCGACACGGCTCGCGTCTGCGCGGCCCGTGGCGTGCCGGCGATGCTCTTCGATTCGATGGTGCCCACCCCGGTGCTGGCGTGGAACATCACCACCGTCGACGCCGCTGCCGGGGTGATGGTCACCGCCTCGCACAACCCGCCAGCCGACAATGGTTACAAGGTCTATCTGGCCGGCGGCGCCCAGATCGTGCCGCCAGCCGACTCTGCAATAGCCGAATGCATCGATTCTGTCGATCCTTGCACGGTGCAGTTGGCGCGGTCCGATGATCCTTTGATCACGCGCGTCGGTGCCGAGCTGATCGAGGCGTACGTGGCAGCTGCTCCGGCAGTCAGGTTGCGTCGCGAGGTAGCCGGAGTGCGCGTCGCCTACACCGCATTGCACGGCGTCGGTGGGGCCATCGCGATGGCCGCCTTCGAGCGCTGTGGATTCCCCGCGCCGGTGGTGGTGGCCGCGCAACAGCAGCCGGACGGCACGTTCCCGACCGTCGGGTTCCCGAACCCTGAGGAGCCGGGGGCTATGGACCTGCTGATCGAGCTCGCCGCGTCCAGTGGGGCGGCGATCGCGCTGGCCAACGATCCCGACGCCGACCGGCTTGGCGCGGCGATCCCTACTGCGGGCGGCGGGTGGCGCAAGCTGAACGGCGACGAGATCGGCTGGTTGCTGGCTGACCACATCCTGCGCCACACCGCCGGCGCCGATCGCCTGGTGGTCACCACATTGGTGTCCTCCTCGCTGCTCGGCAGGATGGCTGCGGCTCACGGGGTGCACTACGCAGAGACGTTCACCGGCTTCAAGTGGATCGGCCACGCCGTGACGCAGCGGCCCGATCTGCGGTTCGTGCTCGGATACGAGCAGGCGCTCGGCTACCTGGTTTGTAACCGCCCGCTGGACAAGGATGGCATTACTGCCGCGGTGCTGCTAGCCGAGGTCGCCGCCGTTGCAGCCGCCGATGGGATCACCTTGCAGCACCGCCTCGATGCCATCGCCGCCGAGTTCGGGCACCACGTGATGGAAGATCTTGCGGTGCCGATGCCGCCGACACGCGGCGCGGCAGTCGTCGCTGCGTTGCGCGCTGAGCCGCCAACCGTCGTCGGAAGCGACGTCGTCACTGCCGTCGAGTGGTTCGAGGAGGCCGGCTTGTTGCGTTTGCAACTCGGGCCGCAGCTGCGATTGCAGGTGCGACCCAGCGGAACAGAGCCGAAGGTCAAGTTGTACGGCGAGGGCATCGACCGTGACCCGCTCGACGCCCTGCAACTCCTGGGGGCCAGCATCGAGGCAGTGGCGCGCCGGCTCGCGTCCAGCGAGTAGTTTCGCGCATCATCTCGTACAAGGGGGCTTCGATGAGACGCAAATTGGGGATCGTGCTGGCGTTCGTCGCAGCCGTAGCGGGCGCTCCGATGGTCGCCGGTGGTGCCGTCCATGCCGACGGCCCGGGCGTCGGCTCGTCGTGGGTGGTGACCCTCGGCGATTCGTACATCTCCGGTGAGGGCGGTCGCTGGGCGGGCAACAGCAACAACAGCCCAGCCAGCGTGGATGCCGGAGGCTCGGCTGCCTACTACGACAACGCGACGCACACCGCCGAGACGATCAACCGGTGCCATCGCAGCAGCGCAGCCGAGAGCTACATCGCAAACGGCGTCAGCGGTCTGAACCTGGCGTGCTCAGGATCCAAGACGTCCACTTTCACCACCTCCGACGGCTACTTCAAGCCGGGCATCGACTTCTACAACTCGGGCGCCAACAAGGGTCAGGCGCAGATGCTGCAGGAGTTCGCCGCCACTCACGACGTGCGCATGGTGCAACTGTCGATTGGCGGCAACAACTTCAACTTCGCATCAATCGTGCAGCAGTGCGTCGAGGACTTCCTGCTGTCGCCGTCGTGGTGGCCCAACTACTGCCGAGACGACGGGTCCGTCACGGCCAACTTCACGGCATCGAACGTGACTGTGCAGACCAACTCGATCATCGCCGCGATCAACAACATCAAGCTGGCGATGTCCAACGCCGGGTACTCGACTGCGCAGTACACGATCGTCTCGCAGACTTATCCGTCACCGCTGCCCCCTGGCTCCGGTATCCGATACTCGCAATCGGGTTACAGCCGTCAGTCCACCGGCGGGTGCGGCTTCTGGAACGCCGACGCTGATTGGGCGAACAACACCGCATTGACCACGATCAACGGCGCGGTGCGGAATGCCGCGACGGCAACCGGGTCGCGTCTGATGGACGTCTCGGCGGCGTTCAACGGGCGGCGTCTGTGCGAGAAGACGGTGAACTTGATGGAGAAGTCCGGCAAAGCCAACTGGACCGTCGCCGGCGCAGCAGATGCGACCGAGTGGATCACCCAGATACGCACCCTGTCCACCGTGTTCGGCCCGTACTACGTGCAGGAGTCGATCCATCCGAACTACTGGGGTGAACTGGCGCTGCGTAACTGCGTTCGTCAGGCGTTCAACGGCGGCACACCGCGATCAGGGGTTTGCACCCACAGTTCCGGGCTGAACTCCTACGGCGAACCGAACATGGCCTTGGCCTGACAGAACACTTGTCGCGTCACGCCACTTTCGGCTTGGTGGCGATCGCCGGACCGGATCAGCCAGCAGCCGGCGAGCCGAACTGGCGATCTCCGGCGTCGCCGAGGCCGGGAACGATGAACGCCGTCTCGTTGAGTCGTTCGTCCAGCGAGGCTGTGTAGATCTCCAGATCAAGGCCGGCGTTGTCGAGCAGTTCGATGCCCTCCGGCGCGGCGAGCACGCAAACGACGATGATCGTGCCGGTGGCGCCGCGCTCCAACAGCAACTGACAGGTGTGGGCCATCGAGCCGCCGGTGGCCAGCATCGGGTCGACGACGATCATCTGTCGCCCGGCGAGGTTCTCCGGCAGCTTGTTGACGTACGGCTTTGGCTGGAACGTCTCCTCGTCACGTGAGATGCCGATGAACCCGATGTCGGCGTTAGGCAGCAGATCTTGCGCGGCATGCACGAAACCGAGTCCGGCGCGCAAAATTGGCACAACCACGGGCTGCGAGGTCAGTGCCCGCCCTGTCGTCTCGGTCAGCGGGGTCTGGACGCGAACCTCATGCGTCGCCAGGCCGCGGGTGGCCTCGGCGATCAGCAAGGTGCCGATGCGCTCCAACTCCTGGCGGAACAGTGCGTTGGGCGTGTCCCGGTTGCGGACCCTGGTCAACGAGTCGGCGATGAGCGGATGTTCGACGATGTGGACGACTACAGGCATGGCTCTGAGTGTGCCAGATCATCATCGGTCGAGCAGATGTCCGAATTCGCCGAAATGCGAGGACTGCAAGATCCGGCCCGCCTTGCGTAGTTCGCCGGCCAGCCCGGTGACGAGGTGCTCCATCTCTATCGGCTTGCCCTGTGCTGCGGCCAGGAACGCTGCATTCACCGTGATGTTGCGGATCGATCCGCCGGAGACTTCAAAGTTGTCGGCCAGCCACTGGAGGTCGAGGTTCTTGGTCGGCGCCCTCGGCGGCAGGTTGCGTTGCCAGAGTGCCAGTCGCTCGGCAGGCGCCGGCATCGGGAACGGGAGTCGCACGTGGATCCGGCGGAGAAACGCGTCGTCGATGTTCTTCTCGAAGTTGGTCGCCATGAACACAAGTCCGTCGTAGGTCTCCAGGCGCTGCAGGAGGTATGAGACCTCGATGTTCGCGTAGCGGTCCTTGGAGTCCTTGACTTCGGAACGTTTGCCGATCAGCGAGTCGGCCTCGTCGAAGAACAACAGCAGATTCCCCGCGGCCGCGGCATCGAACATCTCCTCCAAGTTCTTCTCTGTCTCGCCGATGTACTTGCTGACGACCGCCGAGAGGTTGATCTTGAACACGTCGAGCCCGAGTTCACCGGCAACCACTTCGGTGGCCATCGTCTTGCCTGTGCCCGAGGGCCCTGAGAACAACGCCACCAGGCCTCGCGATGGGGCAGGTGTGAAGCCCCAGTCGTCGTAGACGCGGTCGCCGAGGCGATAGCGGTCGATGATCGAACGCAACATCGACAACCCGTTGGCCGACAACACCAGGTCATCCCATGATTGACGTGGCCGGATCCGTCTGGCGAGCTGTTCCAACCGACCACTCGCCAGGCGCCGCACGGCCGCGTCGAGATCGCCGCCGTACGAGGAGATCGCCCGTCCGACCTGGTCCAGTTGGGTCATCGTCAGCGGATGGGTGCGTGGCGCGTCACCCACCCGTGCGACCCACTCCTCGTCACTCGGCGGCGCGTCGCCGGCCGCGACCGATGTCCACTGCCGGTTGGGAAGCTGGGCGTAGGGGATGTCGGTGCGCGAGGTGACGGCCCAGGTGAGGTGGCGGGTACGTTCGATCCAACGCCGCCCGATGGCCGACAACTCGTTGTCCAGCTCGATGATCACACCAGCGCCAGTGATCGTTGCCTCACGCACCAGCGCAGCCCACGACTCCTGCGTCGCGGGGGCCGCGGTGACTAGGAAGACCGATCCGCGTGCCCGCTCCGCGGCCTGCAGGCGGCGGCGGATGCGATCTGGTCCGGTGACTACGACCATCTCGCTGCCTTCGACGCGATCGACCTCGATCACCTCGAGATCACCCGGTAGTTGCGGATCGCGGGCGATGTCGCCGAGCAATGCCCAGACGACGGCCGGCTGAACCTCCACGTGAGAATCCGACCACGCTCCATCGGCTGTCACGTCGACCAGTGCGGCGCGGCGCAGCAGCGATTCCGGCCCTAACTCGGCGGTGACGACGGCGTCCGACTGGAACATGCTGCGGATCACCCCAAGCGTCATTACAGACGACCCGGGGTTGCTCTGCGCTGCACCTATCAAATGCCGCAACCGGTGATCGACCTCTGCGGCCGTGGCCACAGCGAGGATCTCTGCTGCATCGACCGACATTCCGGCGTTGAACACCAGCGACGCGAACGGGGAGCTGCCAGAGAGTGAGTCGCGCAGCTCTTCACGGGCACCGTCGAGATCACCGGTCGATGATCCGTCGGTGCTTTCTGTTGCCGAGTCGTCCCTTGACCGGGTGAACAGATCGTGGATCAACAGACTGCCGAACCTGAACCATGTGGCGTCAGTCATCACCGCGAGTGTGTCAGGTCGCAGCTGTTCAGACGAGACCGACTGTCTGCTCGGCGCGAGCGAGCGCGTAGCGCGGCTTGATCGTGCCGTTGATGATCCGCAGCCGCTCCGGGAACGGGGCAAAGGCACTCTTCACTGCGTTCACGGTGAGCCATTCGAAATCGTCGAGTCCCCAACCGAACGCCTCGTGCAGTTCGACCATCTCGTGGGTCATCGATGTGGCGCTCATCAGCCGGTTGTCGGTGTTCACCGTGACCCGGAAGCGCAGTCGCCGGAGCATGCCAATGGGGTGCTCTGATATCGAGTTGCACACCCCGGTTCCGAGATTCGAAGTGGGGCACAGTTCCAACGGGATGCGTCGGTCTCGGACATAGGCCGCCAGCCGGCCGAGCTGCTCGCTGCCCGGTGGTCCGGTGATGTCGTCGACGATGCGCACCCCATGGCCAAGGCGTTCTGCGCCGCACCACTGCACGGCCTCCCAGATGCTCGGCAATCCGAACGCCTCGCCGGCGTGGATCGTCGAATGGAAGTTTTCGCGTTGCACGAATTGGAAGGCGTCGAGATGGCGGGTCGGGGGGAATCCGGCTTCGGCGCCGGCGATGTCGAACCCCACCACACCTTCGTCGCGGAACCGCACCGCCAACTCGGCGATCTCCAGGCTGCGTGCCGCGGTGCGCATCGCCGACAAGATGAGATAGATCGTCAGGTCGGTTCCTGCGGCGCCGCCTCGGAAACCCTCGAGAATCGTGGCCACGACCTCGTCGAGGCTCATCCCCGCCTCGGTGCACAGCTCAGGGGCCATGCGCACCTCGGCGTAGACGACGCCGTCGGCGGCAAGGTCGCGGGCGCATTCGAACGACACCCGTTCGATCGCGTCGCGCTGCTGCATCACGCCAACCGTGTGGGCGAACGTCTCGAGGTACAGCACCAGATCGTTTCGCTTCGCACCGCGGTTGAACCACGCCGCCAACTCGGTCACGTCGTGGGTGGGGAGCGCCCGGTATCCGTACTCCTCGGCTAGTTCCACCACCGTGGAAGGCCTCAGCCCGCCGTCGAGGTGGTCGTGCAACAACGCCTTCGGCAGTGTGCGGATCAGATCATTGTTCATACGTCAACCATTCGGTCGAGCCGGCGCAACGGCATGTTCGCGGGGCGTTGCAGCCAGTTCCATGCCGGGTACTGCGCTGCCGCGGAAATGCAGTGCAGCGAGTACGCGTGACGACTGAGCGCTGAACGGTTCACGTCACTCCAGTGCGGAAGCAGGCCGTGCAGCACAATCATCGTCCCGGCCGGGGCCTCCAACGCGACGAGTTCTTCGCGTTTCGGCAGCGGGGTGGCGTCGAGCTGTTCGAACACCGTGGCCGGTCGATCCGCTGACTCCGCACCCGTGCGGCGGAACAGTTGGCGCAATGGCCCGCGGTGGCCGCCTGGAGCGGCCCATAGGCAGCCGTTGTCCACGGTGGCATCCTCGATAGCAAACCAGAACCCAGTGACCGAAAGCGGTTCGCTGTACAGAAACGTGGCGTCCTGATGGCAGCCGACCTCACCACCGATGTGAGGTTGCTTGAAGATGTACATGCTTTGCAGCGCGAGCGGGTCGGCGACGCCGATTGCGGCAGCAACCGCGGCGAGCTTTGCGGTGTAGCTGAACCCCTCGAACACCGGATCGAGGTCGTGCATCGCATGGCCGATCTTGTTGATGCTCAATGCCTTCTCCTGGCGCATCGAGCCGTCGGCAGCGAAAGCCTCCTCCTCGAAGAAGCACCAGATCCCGCTACCGGATTCGAGAAACTCCCCATTGCTGATCCGCTGCTGGTCGTCAGTTGTGAACACCGTGCGGCTAGCTGTGGGTTGAAAGGCATCGACGATCGCGCAGGCAGCCAGCTTGAGCTCATCGCAACGGTCCGGATCGACGAACCCCTCCAATTTGAGGAAGCCATCGCGGTGGTACTCGTCGATCTGCGACTGGGTGAGCCCGTTGCCCATCGAGCAAGCGTAGGCGGTGAGACGTGCGCCCCGTACCCTTTGAGCCATGTCCGCTCTGGTTGAACACACGTCTGAGTCGCAGCAGGCCGCTCGGCCGCTGACAGTGCTGGGCCACACGGTGCGCCACGCGATCGACCACGTGGAGGTGTTCCCGGCACCGGCGAACGTGTCGGTGGTGCGCTTCACCACTGATGAACTGGCTTCGATGTGTCCGTTCACCCGCCAGCCGGATCTGTCGCACGTGGTCATCGAGTATGAACCGGAGGCAT
>JBDSMK010000177.1:0-4647 GCA_039915905.1 Ilumatobacteraceae bacterium | reverse complement strand
ACCAGCGTTGCTGTTGGCTGCACTTGCATTTGTGGTCGCCCAGATGGCGGTGAATGACACCGTCACCCGTGAGTTTGATCGCCGCCTAGCGGTCAACAGCGCACTGCTCGTCGCCTACAGCGAACATCACGCCGAGCCGCAACGATGCGCCGCATTGCGTGCGTGGGTCGCGACACCCTTCTTCCTGCCCGGATACCGCGCGTTGATGGTGGACGGCGTCAATGGCAGCTATCAGGACCACTACGGCGAACTGTTCTGCAGCGCCGACATGTTGTCCGGTTGATGCCAAATGATGCTCGAATGATGCCCGGTTGATTGCCATGCCGGTCCACGGTCTCAAGGATGGCCCGAGAATCTGTCAAGCCAGCGACGATCCGCTGCGGACAGACCTGGTGCCGGCTCGCCTCAATGCCGCGATGCACCCCGACTGGGTCGCGGAGTGACAGAAAGCAGATCGCGAATTGCGTCACCGCGACCCATTGACTCACCGGACCGCAGCGACGACGCCACTGCCACCACACCGTTGAGTCGCTGCGACCAGTGCAACCGCGCGGCGAAGGCGGTTCGCCTCCAGTGTTGCGCGCGGGCCAACGCAGCGACCTCGTATGCCAGTCGGGTCTCCTCGTCCAAGCGGGTGAACGACCTGGCGTTCTGGGAAGTAACGGTTCCATCGTGGCGTCGGTAGCGATAAACGGTGGTGCGGTCGAGCTCGATGGTCCCACCGTTCAGCAGCACGCGGGCGAACAGGTCGAGATCCATCACCTGACGCCACCTGGGGTCGAAGGGCTGGTCCGGTAGCAGCGCCGGGCGATACGACATCGCCGGGCAGTAGACGAAGAAGGCGTGCATCAATCGAGCCAGCCCGGCGTCCCCGCGCAGTGAATGGCGCTGGCCTCCCGGCCACATCCGCCTCTTCAATTTGTCGACGGCAGTATCGATCGGGCTGCCGTGCGAGTCGATTGCCGCAGCCATCGGCGCTACCACGGCGGCATCGGGCGCGTCGCGGTGAATGCCGCGGATCGTCGCGACGTAGTTCGTCTCGAGCAAGTCGTCGGCGTGGAAGATGGCGACCACATCGGTGCCGGCCTCAGTGAGGCAGCGGTTGAAGTTGCCGGCCAGGCCGAGGTTCACGGGGTTGCACACGTAGCGCAGGCGTGGATCGCCAAGATCCTCGACCACGGAGGAGGCGCCCGCTGTTGGTGAGCAGTCGTCGACCACGACCGCAGTCCAGTCTCGGTCGGTCTGAACAACGAGACTGGCTAGCGCCTCGCGCAGGAAGCCGAGGTTCGAGTAGAACGGGATGGCCACACCGATCGATGGATCTCGACCGGTCCCGTCGCTCCCGGCCCTGGCCTCACCGGCGGTCAAGCGGCCCGCCCGCGCCCGCCGCCTGGGCGAAGACGATCAGCAACGCGCGAGTACCTCAGGATGCACCACAGGGCGCGGAAGCCGTCGCGAGACCCGATCTTCTTGCCGTCCTCGTAGGTTCGACCGTGGTAGGAGATGCCGACCTCGTAGATCACCAGGTTGCGCTTGGCCAGCTTGGCTGTGATCTCCGGTTCGAAGCCGAAACGGTCCTCCTCGATCTCGATCGACTGGATCACCTCCCGACGGAACACCTTGTAGCAGGTCTCCATGTCGGTGAGGTTCAGATCGGTGAACACGTTCGAGGTCAAGGTGAGCAGCTTGTTGCCCAGCGAATGCCAGAAGTACAGCACGCGGTGGGCGTGGCTGGAGACGAACCGCGAGCCATAGACCACGTCGGCGTGGCCCTGCAGCAGCGGTTCCAGCAGTGCGCCGTACTCCTCCGGGTCGTACTCCAGATCTGCATCCTGGACGACCACGTAGTCAGCGGTGGCCTCGGCGAAGCCACGACGTAGGGCGGCGCCCTTACCGCTGTTGTGGGGTTGCAGGAGAACCCGCGCGATGGGGCTGTCGATGCCTGCCAGCAGCTCGCGGGTGCCATCGGTGGAGCCGTCGTCGACGATTATCAGCTCCGCAACCCAAGGCGACGCCAGCACCAACTTCACGACTTCGAGGATCGTGGCCCGCTCGTTGAAGCACGGCACGACCACCGAAAGACAACGCTGCGACATCCGCAAAACGCTACCCCAGCTAGATTGGCGAGATGTCCGTCCGCGACCGGGTTCTCGGTACACACACCGGCTACTCGAGCTTCCTCAAGCTGATCCGGGCAGATCGCTTCCTCTCCACGGTTGCGCGCGACATCATTCATCTGGAGCCGGGTCAGAGGCTCCTCGACCTCGCCTGTGGAACTGGTCAGCTGTCGCAGTTCATAGGCACCGTGGACTACACCGGCATCGATCACAATCCGTCGTACATCGCCAATGCTCAGCATCGGTTCGGTGGGCTGGGGCGTCGATTCGTCTGTGCCGAACTGACCGATCTCGTCCAGACGGAAAGCGGTACCTATGACGTGGTGAGCGCAGTGTCCGCGCTCCATCATCTCGACGACGAACTTGCTGTCGATGTGATCCGCACCGCCCTCTCGTTGCTCGCGCCGGGCGGCCGGTTGATCTCGATCGATCCGGTGTTCCATCCCGACCAGCGCACGACTGCCAGAGTGCTGATGGGCCTCGACCGCGGTCGCTTCGTGCGGCATCCGGAGCACTACCTGGCGTTGGCACACCTGGCCGGAGCGGTGGCGCAGCATCATGTGCGCTTCGACATGAACCCTTTCCCATACACCCATTTCATCATGGAGCTCAGCCCTCAAGCCGCCGCGGAGGCGGTCGCCAGGTGATCTCGGTTGTGATCCCGGTGTACAACTCGGTGGGCACGCTCGGCGTGCTGGCGGCCAGGCTCGACGGAGTGGCTGAAATCGACGAAGTGGTACTTGTCGACGACGGCAGCCGTGACGGCAGCTGGTCAGAACTCGTTCGCCTGGCAGCCGAACGACCTACCTGGCGGGCGTTACGCCTTGGGCGCAACGCCGGCCAGCACAGTGCGCTGCTTGCCGGTATCCGCGCCGCCGCCGGTGACGTGATCGTGACAATGGACGACGATCTGCAGCACCTTCCGGAGCAGATTCCGGTGTTGCTCGACGCGCTCGGTGACGACGTCGATCTTGTCTATGGCGTGCCGTTCACCGAGGAGCACGGCGCGGCGCGCAGCTTCAGTTCTCGGCTGGTGAAGCGGATGATGCGCCGCTCGCTTGGGGTGGAGCAGGCCGACAGCATCAGTGCGTTCCGCTGCTTTCGCACGCACCTTCGAGACGCCTTCGACGAGGTCAACGATCCGTTCATCTCGCTCGACGTGCTGCTCTCGTGGGCCACCAACCGGGTGGTGCCGTGCACCGTGGAGATGCAGCCGCGCCAGGAGGGCGAGTCGAACTACCGCTTCCGCGGTCTCGTGCGCCACGTGTTCAACATGGTCACCGGTTACAGCGCGGCGCCTCTGCGGGTGGTTGCCTACCTCGGTCTGATGCTGTCGATCCTCGGGTTCGGCACGCTCGGCTACGTACTCGTGCGCTTCGTCATCGGGGATTCCAAGGTACAGGGGTTCACGTTCCTGGCGTCGCTGCTGTCACTGGTGGCGGGTACGCAGATGCTGGCCACAGCCGTGCTCGGCGAATACCTGGCGCGGGTCCACTTCCGGGCGATGAAGAAGCCTGCGTACTTCGTGAGGGAGTCGGTCGGTGGCCGCTGAATCGGCGTGTTGGTCTGTCACGCCTCTCGATTGGGACAGCGAGTTCTGGGGCCGCCGAGTGGTCCGCGTGTCCAGCGCTGCACCGGACTCCGACGTGGTGGGAGATGGCCGATCTGGTGCGTTGGATGATGCGCTGAGCGCCGCCGACCTTGCCTACCTTCTCGTTGACGCCGACCGTATCGACCTCGTCGCCGCGGCCGAACGGTGCGGATTCAACGTCGTCGACGTGCGCTGCGAGGTGGTGCGCTGTGACGACGTTGCCCGGCCCTCGACGAGGTCGAAGCCTGAAGGTTTCGAATGCCATGCTCCGAACGCCGTCGAGCTGCGGCATTCTGCTGAGCTGGCCGCTCGATCGCACTTGAACACGCGCTTCGGTAACGACGCGGAGTTGTCTCACGACGACACAGCCGAGATGTACCGCCGCTGGTTGATGCGCGACGCCGCCCGCCGAGACTGGTCCGTCGTGGTGGCTGTGAGCGACGAGCGGGTGCTCGGGTATGCAACTCACGGCGCGCATTCGGATGCGACGGGGTCGATCGGGCTGATCGCAGTGGATCGCGCCGCACAGGGACTGGGTGTCGGCAGCGCGCTGCTGTCGGCCGCTATCACCGCCGAATGCCAAGCCGGGCGGGGACAGATGACTGTCGTCACTCAAGGTGGTAGCCGTCCGGCGATGGCGATGTACCAGGCAGCCGGTTTCACCGTGGCCCGTCTCGGTCTGTGGTTGCACTGGCACCGCAGATGATCCCGTTCAACAGGCCGCCCAACCCGCCAACGTTGGCTGAACGCTTGGCCGAGGTTGCTCACTCCGGGCACCACTCAGGTGATGGTCCGATGTCACGTCGCGCCCGGGCGATGTTGGAGCAGCTCCATCCCGGATGCACGGCCGTACTGCTGACCACCTCGTGCACCCACGCCCTTGAACTGGCGGCGCTGGTGCTCGAAGTCGGGCCCGGTGACGAGGTGATCCTGCCGTCG
>JBDSMK010000114.1:0-4947 GCA_039915905.1 Ilumatobacteraceae bacterium | reverse complement strand
GGCAACGGTGCTCTTGCCGGCGCCGGTAGGCCCCACCAGCGCCAGCCGTTCGCCATGCGCGATCGACAGCGAAAGCCCAGCCAGTGCCGGCCTGGCCCCACTGTCGTAGGAGAACGTCACGTCGTGGGCGACCATCGCACCGGTGGCCGGTAGTACAACCGGACGGGGGTGTTCGGCGACGTCGGGTTGGGCGTCCATCAGCCCGTAGAGCTTGTGCAGCGCGGCACTGGCGCTCTGCACCGTGTTGTACAGCTGTGACAGCTGCTGAACCGGGTCGAACAGGTTGGCCAACCACAGCACGAATGCCGCAACCGTGCCGACCGTGACGAGGTCGCGGTGAACCATCCAGCCACCCGCGCCGACCACGATCGCCACAGCCACCACTCCTGATGCCTCGACCAGCCCGAAGTACCAGGTGCTGATCTTCACCGTGTACAGGTTGGAGCGGTACAACCGGCGGTTCGACTCGTAGAACCGCCGGGTCTGCTCCTGCTGGCGGTGGTACGCCTGAATCACTCGCACCCCGCTGATGCCCTCCTGCAGAGCGGCGAGGTTCTGGCCGACCTTCTCGCGCACGTCGAGGTAAGCCCGATTGGAGATCCGCTGGAAGTAGATCGAAGCGACCACGACGATCGGCAGCACCGCCATCACCGCCAGGGTCAGCTGCCAGCTGATCACCAGCATCACCAGCAGAGTCATGATCAACAGCAGTCCGGCACTGAGGAACTGCAGAAGTCCCCACTGGATCAACTCGCCCATGCTCTCGATGTCGGCGGTCATTCGCGAGACCAGCACGCCGGCCTTGTTGCGGTCGTAGAAGGCCATCGATTGGGCCTGCAGGCGATCGAAAACGCGCACCCTCAGGTCGCGCAGGAACCCTTCGCCGGCCACGTTGACGGCGAGGTACTGCTTGCGTCCGGCGATGTAGTTGATCACGACGATCACCAGGTAGACGCCGATGACGATGTTCAGGACACGGCCGTTGCTGCCACCGATGCCGTGATCAGTGGCGATCCGCACCAGCAATGGGCCAGCGACAGCACACAGCGTTGACACTGTGATGAAAGCCATCGCCGCCCAGATCGTGCGGCGCACTGGCTTGGCGAACTCCAGCGAGCGGCGCATCACGGCGCGAGTCTCGGCGCGATCGAGACGATCCTCGTCGGTCATCGCGCTCGCAACCCACATCTCAGCGCTCCCCTTGCAGTTCCCGCTCGAGCTGCGCGTCCAGCTCATCAGCCAGCCCCGAATCGAGCCCAGAGTCGAGCCCAGAATCGAGCCCGGAGTCGAGCCCAGAGTCGACATCATCGGTCTCCGCCCAGGCAGCCAGCACGTCGCGATAGCGGCTGCTGGTGGCCAGCAGTTCCAGATGGGTGCCGGTGGCCGCCACACGGCCGCCGTCGAGCAGCACGACACTGTCGGCGAGGGCGATCGTGCCCGGCCGATGAGCGATCACGATCGTCGTGCGGCCGCGCATCACAGTGGCCATCGCCTCGCGGATCTCGTGCTCCTTGGAGGGATCGACTGCACTGGTCGCGTCGTCGAGCACCAGCACCCGCGGGTCGCTCACGATCGCCCGTGCGATGGCCAGCCGTTGACGCTGGCCACCGCTGAGCGAAAAGCCGCGTTCGCCGATGACGGTGTCATAGCCGTCGGGCAACTCCACCACGAACTCGTGGGCGCCGGCCAGCTTGGCGGCCCGCTGCACCACTTCGAGCGGCGCGTCGGGACGGGCGAAAGCGATGTTGCCGTAGACGGAGTCGTTGAACAGAAAGGTGTCCTCGAACACGATTCCGACGGCGTGACGCAGATCGTGCAGTGTCAACGCGGCGATGTCGATGCCGTCGAGCTCTATGCGGCCTTCGGTGGTGTCGTAGAACCGCGTCAACAGCCGTGCCACGGTGGACTTACCGCTGCCGGTAGCGCCGACGAGGGCCACAGAGGCACCCGCGGCGATGTCCAGATCGAACCCGTTGAGCACCGGTAGAGCGCTGCTGTAGCCGAAGCGGACGTCGCGAAAGTGCACAGCGCCGTTCGGCGTGATGCTCGGAAGCGGCTTGGGGTTTGCCGGGTCGGCCACCTCCGCCTCGGTGGAGAGCACCTCGTCCACGCGCATCAGTGCGGCGGCGGCCCGCTGGCCGTAGGAGACGGTCATCCCCAGGCTGCGTAGAGGGGAGATCAGCAGGCCGATGTACTGCAGGAACTCGATCATCTGGCCATAGCTCATCTGATGGTTGATCACTCGGTGGCCACCGATGCCGAGCACCGCGATCAACCCGATGTTGGGCAGCAGATCGAGCGCTGGGAGGAACGCACTGCGGATCCGGGCGGCGTCCAGCGACACAGTGCGGATGTCGTCGGCCTCTACCTTCAGCTTCGCCGCCTGAACGTTCTCCGCCCCGAAACCCTTGATCACGCGGATGCCGGTGACCGTCTCCTCGGCAACAGTGGCCAGTTGGGCCTGCTCGGCCTGCACCGCGAGGACGGCCGGATGGATGCTGCGTGAGAACCGTTGGGCCAGCATGTTGACCATCGGCAGCGGTGCCAGCGCGACAACCGCGAGCAACGGTTGCGACGTGACCAGCACGACCACGACCGCGATGACCATCGCCATGTTCGACGCGGTTATCGGAATCATCACCACGAAGCCCTGGATCTGGGTGAGGTCGCTAGAGGCCCGGCTCATCAACTGGCCGGTCTGGGTGCTGTCGTGATAGCCGACGTGTAGCCGCTGGATGTGTCCGAACAGCCGCTCGCGCAAACGGGTCTCGGTCAGACGGCTCTCGTGGAACGCCAAGTAGCGACGAAGCCCGGAGAACACCCCCGCGACGAGCGCAGCACTGAGGATCAGAGTGACCCACAGCCACAGCGACTGGCCGGCGATTATTCCACGATCGATCGCCATCCTGGTTAGACCGGGAACCGCCACCTTGCTGGCGCTCCACATCAATCCAACGAGCATCCCCAGCGTGAGCATGCCGCGTTGCTCGTGAAGCACCGTTCGCAGTAACGCCCAGCCGCCTCTGGTGGGTATGGCTGCGCGGCGCTCTGCTCGATCGCTACGCGGGTGTGCCACGTCTTCCTACTGTACGTCGTCTGCTCGCCGCCCGGTCATCGGGCCGGGCCCGTAAGGTCTGCGGATGAACCTGCTTGCTTGGATCGTGACCGGCCTGATAGCCGGCTTCGTAGCTCGGTGGATCGTCGGCGACCGGCGCAGTGGTTGCCTCTACACGATCGCGGTGGGCGTGATCGGCGCGCTGATCGGGGGTGCGCTCATGCACGCAACAGGGCGCAAGGGGATCAACGACTTCGATCTGCGTTCTATCTTGGTGGCCGCGCTCGGAGCGATAGTGCTTTTGCTCGTCCTGGAAGCCATTGGTGGTAGGCGCCGTCCTCGCCGGGGGATTCGCCGCCGCTGACAGTCCGCTGCGCGACGGTCAGCCAAGCAATTCGCGGACGCGCTCTTTGGGGCGTCCGATGATCGCCTTGTCGGCGGTCACCAGCAGCGGGCGCTGCATCAGTTGCTTGTGGGCGAGAAGCAGCGCCACCACCTGGTCGGTCGTTGCCGCGTCTGCATCTGTGAGACCGAGCTTGTCCCATGTCGCGTCACGTCTCACCAGGTCGGTCACCGGATCTACCAGCTTGGCGATGATCGCCCGCAACGTGGCCTCATCGGGCGGAGTCTTGAGGTACTGCACCACGGTCGCCTGGGCGCCGAGCTCCTCGGCGATCTGCACTGCGTTCTTCGAGGAGTTGCAACTCGGGTTGTGGTAGATGGTCACCGGCATGCTTGGACTGTAGGCCGATCCGACTCGGCGGCGCTCTTCGAGATCCTTGTGAGACCCCTTGCATACGCTCGTTGACAGTCGGCCTTCCCCCGAACAACCAACCGGCGGCTCGCACCGTCGAACACCTCGGAGGTAGTGCCATGTCATGTTCGCGTTCCACGTCCGGCGGGCTGCACCAGCAGTCGATGGGTCCCCCCAAGCCGATCCGCAACCCGGTCGACGCGCTGCAGTTGATCCATCTCGCAATGGCCAGTCCGCTACGTCACGAGACGCTGGGGTTCCTGCTCGACGATGCCGGCTTCGGCAACACGATCGTGGTGGTTGCCGACACACAAGACCCGGATGCCGTGTTGGCAGTGGCCGACTGCCTCTCGGCGGCTGGTGGCGACGTGCCCTCGGTGGCCTCGCTGGTGCTGGCCACCGTGCGACCTGCCGGCGACAGGCTTGACGACGACGTCGACCGCTGGATGGAGGCGAGCGACATCACCGAGTGCAACGGCTTGCAGTTGATCGAGTGGTTCGTCGTCGGACCCATCCGTATGTGGTGCCCTCGGGCAGAGCTCGGTGAACCGTCACGCTGGGACGGTCGATGAGCAGCGCAGCACCAACCGCGCCGCTCAACCGCGCTTCGCTCAACCGCCGTTTCGCTCAGCCGCTGTTCCGGCTGCGTCGTTCGGCAGGGCTGAGACGCAGTCCGGCTGCCTTCAAACGGCGCAACAGCTCTCGGCTCGGCGTGGGTTGCGCCCCCGCGGCCACGAGCACCGCGTAGTACTCCTCGGGAACGTCGTAGTGGTCGCCCTGGAATCCACGCCGCCCGATTACGAGTAGTTCGGCGAAGCTGTGCAACTCGTCGAGCGACTCGTCGCTCACCAGGTGCGACCACTTTCGCCCGCGGAACCACCACATCGGCTCATCGATCAGCACTGTCACGACACCCATACGATCACATCTGTGACGAGCCCCGAAGCCCTCGTTGAGGCCGATGCAGCAATCCGCCGGACATGGGCCACCATCGCAGACAACCAGCGACCGGACATCGCCGATGATTTGGTGATTCGCCACAGCGAACCACTGCGGCGGTACCACAACACGATGCATGTGATGTGGGTGCTACGTCATGTGGAGTGGTTGCTGGTGCGCTGCGCCGTCGCGACGGACG
>JBDSMK010000085.1:0-5408 GCA_039915905.1 Ilumatobacteraceae bacterium | reverse complement strand
CCTTGACCACCCGGTCTGCAGCCTCCTCGAGCTCGAAGTGGCCGAGCAGCTCGGTGGCCCGCTTACGCGCCGCCGATCCGGACAGGCGGAAGAACCGCCCGATCAACTCGAGGTTCTCTCGCGCGGTGAGCCGCTCGTCGACGGCTGCGTACTGCCCGGTGAGACCGATCCGCTGACGCACACGCGCTGGTTCTGCCACCACGTCGATCCCATCGATGAAAGCCCGGCCGGCGTCCGGCCTGGTGAGCGTCGTCAGGATCCTTACCGCAGTCGTCTTGCCGGCGCCGTTCGGTCCGAGCACGCCGAGCACGCTGCCAGCCTCGATCGCCAGATCCAAGCCGCGCAACGCACGGGTCTCTCCGAAGGTCTTCACGAGTCCGATTGCTTCAACGATGGGCACGCGCAAGTTCTCCACTCGGTTGCCGAGCTCGGTTGCCGGGCTCGGTTGCTCGCTCGAATCTCGCGGCTCGTCGAGTGTAGGGTCGCCACCTGCGTTGACACGGCCGAATTTCGGGCAGCAAGATGTCCCGATGCGCGACCACCGTCGATGGGCGGAACACTGAGGTGACCACCCGTCCGGGGGACGCGGCACTCGTCTTCCACGACATCGCGATGACGTTTCCCGACGGTA
The DNA here is from genome assembly GCA_039915905.1 of Ilumatobacteraceae bacterium. Lineage (GTDB taxonomy): Bacteria > Actinomycetota > Acidimicrobiia > Acidimicrobiales > Ilumatobacteraceae > JAODBQ01. Next base: position 4,777 of record JBDSMK010000085.1, on the reverse strand, counting down.
CGGAGGCGATCGCCGACGTTTCGTTTGCAGTCGACGCCGGCGAGTTCGTCACCGTCGTAGGTCCGTCGGGCTGTGGCAAATCGACGTTGCTGAAGATCGCCTCCGGACTGCTCGACCCCTCCTCCGGTTACGTCGACATCGACCGCGACAGGCTCGGCTACGTGTTCCAGGATCCCACCCTGCTGCCGTGGCGAACGGTTCGTGCCAACGTCGAGCTGCTCGCCCAACTCCGTGGGATCAATGCCGCCGAACGCCACCGGCTGGCTCAGGAGGCGATCGACATGGTCGGTCTCAGTGGTTTCGAGCAGCACTACCCGAAGACGTTGTCCGGCGGGATGAAGATGCGCTGTTCGTTGGCCCGCACGCTCACGCTGCGTCCGCCGCTGTTCCTGTTCGACGAACCATTCGGTGCCGTAGACGAGATCACCCGCGAGAACCTCAACGACCAGACATTGGCGTTGTTCCGTGCGCAGGGTTTCGCCGCCCTGTTCATCACCCACTCGATCAGCGAGGCTGTGTTCATGAGCACGCGGGTGCTGGTGATGTCAGCGCGACCTGGGCGAATCGTGGCAGAGTTCCCGGTGCCGTTCGACTATCCCCGGGAACCACGGCTGCGCTTCGAACACCGATTCGCGCAGCTCGCCGGCGAAATATCCGCCGCTCTGCGGGCCGCATCGTGAGCCGGCCGCGTAAAACTTCAGCGCGCACAACTCGAACGCGCCCAGCCCGAACGCGCCCAGCCCGAACGCGCCCAGCCCGATGGTCTGTCGCACTGCTACCGCCGCTGGTCGTCGGCGCAGTCGCTCTCGGTGGCTGGTACTTCATCTCATACGCTGTGCTGGCCAAACGGCGGCGCTTCCTGCTCGAGCCACCTCACCGGGTGCTGCAGGTCGGCTTCCTCGAATGGGCCAACCTCCACGAGATGCTCGACGGGCTGTGGTCGAGCACCAAGGTGGCAATCATCGGCCTGCTCATCTCGATCGTCGTCGGAGTGTTCGTTGCGGTGCTGATGAGCCAGGCGAAGACGATCGAACGCGGTGTGTTCCCGTTCATGGTGATGCTTCAGGCCGTACCGATACTGGCGATCGTGCCGTTGATCTCGTTCTGGTGGGGCACCGGCCAGCGTTCCAGGATCATCGTGTGCGTGCTGATCTCGCTGTTCCCGATAATCGTCAACACCCTGTTCGGGTTGCAATCGGCGGACCGGGGCCTGCACGACCTGTTCACCCTCCAGCACGCCAGCCCGTTGACGCGCCTGTACCGGCTGATGTTCCCGGCCGCCCTGCCCGCGATGTTCGCCGGGTTGCGCATCTCCGCCGGGCTCTCAGTGATCGGCGCGATCGTCGGCGACTTCTTCTTCGGTCAAGGTGAGGCGGGCATCGGCCAGTTGATTCGCAAGTACTCCAGCCAGACCGCTGGCGAGCAGCTCCTGGCCAGCGTGATCGTGTCCTCGCTGCTCGGGGTGGTGGTGTTCCTCGGGTTCGGGTACTTGCAGAACAAGGTGACCAGCAAGTGGTACGACGCGGGCAGCGCGATCGCCCGGTGACCCATGCCCGGTGACCCATGCCCGGTGAGCGGTGAGACCGCCAGCTGCGCAAACCGATCACCGGCACGCCAACACGAATGAGCGCGCCCGTGCCCGGTGAGCGGTGAGACCGGCAGCTGCGCAAACCGATCACCAGCGATGAGGCACGGGACGAGTGGCGGAGACGGCGGCCGTTAGCCTGCTGCGCGATGCGAAACCTCGGCCTTACCCGTTCGTTCGTCCTACTTGCCGTCGCGGCGACGGTCGCGGCCGCCTGCGCCAGCGACAAGCCGACGTCCAGCTCTACGACCGCGACGGGTCCGGCGACGAGTGCCGTAACCGGGAGCTCGACGACGGGCTCGACGACGGGCCAAACGACGGGCTCGACGACGGGCCAGACGATCAGCTCGACAGCCGACGCTGCCGTGGACCTCAGCGGTGTCTGCCCCAACCCGATCGTGATCCAGACCGATTGGTTCCCCGAGGCCGAGCATGGCTCGCTGTACGAGATGGTCGGCAGCAGCTACAAGGTGGACACCGACAAGAAGCGCGTTACCGGGCCACTGGTCGCAGCTGGCCGTCCGACGGGCGTCGACATCGAGATCCGCGCTGGAGCTTCGGCCATTGGTAACAACACCGTCTCCGCCACCACATGGGCCGACGACAGCATCACGATGGCCTACGCCAACACCGAGGCTCAGGTCCTACAACGCCCGAAGACCCCGCTCATATCGGTGATCGCACCACTGGAACTCAACCCGCAGATGGTGATGTGGGATCCGGCGACCTATCCCGACGTGAAGACTCTCGCCGACCTCGGCAAGAAGAACATCACCATCAACGTGTTCGGTGGCGGCGTCTTCCCGCAGGTGCTGGTGGCCGAGGGGATCTGGAACAAGGGCCAGGTGGACCCTTCTTTCGACGGCAGTCCGGCCCGGTTCATCGCCGAGGACGGCAAGATCGCTCAACAGGGCTTCGCCTCCGCCGAGCCCTACTCGTACGAGCACGTCTACAAGTGGGGCAAGCCGGTGGCCTTCCAGACGATCAGTGATGCCGGCTTCAAGGTGTACTCGCAGACCCTGGCAGTGCGGCCCGACGATGTCGTCAAGCTCGGCCCATGCCTGACCAAGTTCGTGCCGATCGTGCAACAGGCGGTTGTCGACTACGTCAACTCGCCTGACCGGGCCAATGCGATCATCGTCGATGCCGTCAAGCAATACAACACGTTCTGGACCTACGACATGGCGCTCGCGTCGTACTCTGCCAAGCAGCAGAAAAACCTCGGATTCATCAGCAACGGGCCCGACAGCACGCTCGGCAACATCGACGAAGCACGCGTCCAGCGGGTGATCGACCAAATGCGCGAGGCGAACTTGAAGGTGCCAGCCGACCTGAAGGCCAGCGACCTGTTCACCAATCAGTTCATCGATCCGAAGATCGGCCTTTGAGGTGACGACCGGCGCTGCTGGGCGGGAATAGATCGACTTGAACGGTGTTGATACTTGCGTCCACAAGTAATCGGCTGACTACTGGCCGAAGCACAACGAAGGAGTCGTCATGCCTGCAGTAACAGCCGACACGCTCACCCTGGAGAAGATCCCTGCGGCGCACCCTCACGCCCACGACCGCGGCATCGTCTCCGTCACCACGGCCCCCGGTGGCTTCGAAGGTGAAGGCTTTCCGGTGCGCCGCGCGTTCGCCGGCGTCGCTCACAGCGTGCTCGACCCGTTCGTACACATGGACCAGATGGGTGAGGTGGAGTACGCCCCTTACGAGCCGAAGGGCACCGACTGGCACCCCCACCGCGGCTTCGAGACCGTCACCTACATGATCGACGGCACGTTCCAGCACCAGGACTCGCACGGCGGTGGCGGAGTCATCGCCAACGGAGCAACGCAGTGGATGACAGCTGGATCCGGGATCCTGCACATCGAGACCCCACCCGAGGATCTGGTCGTCTCCGGTGGTCTGTTCCACGGCGTGCAGCTATGGGTCAACCTGCCAGGCAAGGACAAGATGATCTCGCCGCGCTACCAGAACCTGGAAGCCGACGAGGTCGCATTGCTGTCGTCGCCCGACGGCGGTGCTCTGGTGCGCCTGATCGCCGGGGAGATCGCGGGTCACCGCGGGCCAGGCAGCACGCACACCCCGATCGCCGTGGCGCACGTGACCATCGCCGCCGGCGCCCGCCTGGAGACGCCATGGCGCAAAGACTTCAATGCGCTCGCCTACGTGCTCGAAGGACGCGGGACTGTCAGCGGAGCGCGCCGTCCGATCACGACCGGGCAGCTCGCGGTGTTCGGCGATGGCGATCTGCTGACCATCGACAACTCGGGCACGGCTCCGCTGGAGGTTCTGCTCCTCGGTGGCCGACCGCTGGGCGAGCCAGTCGCAACATACGGCCCGTTCGTGATGAACACCCGCGACGAGTTGGTGGAGGCGATGAACGACTACAACGCCGGACGCCTCGGGACAATCCCGGCCAACGGTCTGCGCCCCTACCGGCGCTGACTCCGCTCAGCCGACGCGGGTTTGCATCACGAACCAGACCAACCGAGCTGCGCCGTCCAAAGCCCACACCGCCAGGCCGGCGGCCATCAGCCAGCCGCTGCCGGCAAGCGCCCCGGCGGCGGCCACGTTGGCGGCCACCAGGCCCGCCCATGAGCGAGTCACCCGGAAGCCGGCAGTGAGTCGTTCGTGGCCGCCGGCGCGCAGCACTGGGGCTAGGTAGGCGAACGAGCCGACCACGATCTGGCCGAAACCCCCGATTGCCAGGGCCCGCAACGCAGACCAGCGGTCGGTTGCGCCGCCGATCACGCCGGCTGCATACACAACGGTGGCCAACACCCACCACACCATCCCGGCACCGATCTGCAGAAGCCTGGGGCCCGCCCAGCGCACCTGCCGGCGACGCACCCGTGGGAGGATCGTGGCCACAGCCAGCACTCCCGCGGCGTAGCCCAACAACCCCGCGCCGGCCACTGCCGGATGCGACGACCAGAACCCGACCACCGCGACAACCACCATCGCGGCGAGCCATCCGACGATCAGCCGAACATTTCGCGGTGTCGCCCGGGTGGAAGTCTTCAACCGAGCCTGGGTGGCCACGAAGTACGGCAGCGTCCCGGCGATGACGAGACCGACCAGGCCGTACAAGTTGGTCGTCAGGTGAATGTTGCGGACCATCTCGTAGTGCGAATCGGAGTGCCCGGTGGCGAGCGCCGCACCAAGGGCCGAGCCGCCGATACCGAG
>JBDSMK010000056.1:0-4483 GCA_039915905.1 Ilumatobacteraceae bacterium | reverse complement strand
ACGATGTCGTTGCTGGTCTGCGTGTTCGCCGAGATCGCAGGCCGGCGCGGTCCACGAATAGCTCGCCACCGGTGGCTGGCTGCCGGTATCGCGTCAGCCGTGCTGCTGGCCGTCGTCTGCCCGTTCTACACGTACCGCTACTACCTGCTCGACTCACGAATCTCCGTCGGCAACAAGCCGGGCGGGTTCGAGGTGTCGCGCGGCGAACGAGACTTCTACTTCGGGAACCAGGCGTTGCAGACAGCCAGTCAAGCGGCGATCGATCAGCTGGCTACCTCGTCGAGACCAGGTCAAAGGTTGCTGGTTGGACCAGCGGATCTGAGCCGCACGATCTACAGCGATGTCGTTTTCTACTACCTGTTTCCAGAACTCGTGCCGGCGACCTACTACATCGAGATGGATCCGGGTCTGGCCGACAAGCCGGGTTCGCGGCTGGCCACCGACGTGGCATCCGCCGACTGGCTGGTCCTGACCAATTTCTGGACGGGTTGGTACGAGCCGAACGCGTCGTCACATTTCGGCAGTGACGCTGCGAACCAGGTGGTCGCCAACCAGTTCTGCCTGGTCGGCAACTACCTCGACGCGCTCGTGCTGGTGTACCGCAAGTGCTCCCACGGCGATGGCGTGAGCCCTGCCGGGATCGGCATCGGCGCGGACCGCCGCGCCTCTCTGGACCATGAGTTGGCGGTACACGGAGACGGCTGACGCCGGCCACCTGCAGCAGCTGTCGATGTGAACGGCCTATTCAGCCGAACTTGAGGCGGCGCCAAACCGGGCCCGGCAGATGCCGCAGACCGGAGAACACGAATCGCAGCAGCCCCGGAACCCACACGGTGCGGCGCCCGCCGCGCAGCGCCTTCACAGTGGCCACTGCCACCTTCTCCGGGGTGGTCGCAAACGGTGCAGCGTCGAGTCCGGCGGTCATCGCCGAACGCACGAATCCTGGCCGTACCACAAGCACGTGCACGCCGTCGGCAGCGACGAGGTCACCCAGCCCCTGGGCGAACCCGTCGAGCCCAGCCTTGGTTGCGCCGTACACGGGGTTGGCCGCACGGACGCGCTCGCCTGCAACGCTGCTGAGGATCACGATCGAACCGTGACCTTGCTTGCGCAGCACGTTGGAAACCGCCACCGTGGCCGCCACGGCGCCAGTGAAGTTGACCTGCGCGACCTCCGCCGCGGCCAGCGAATCCACCGCTGTCACGGCACCGTCTCCGAGCACACCGAAGGCGACCACGGCTACATCGATGTCGCCATGCTTTGTTGCCGTGGAAGACACCAGAGCGGCGCTTGCGGCTGTGTCGATCGCATCGAAGTGGACCACCTCGACGGTGACAGCGGCGAACCGCAACTCCGCCGCAGCCCGCTCGCCGGCCGCGAGGTCACGGCACGCCAGTACCACCGTGCGTGTGGTCGGGCAGAGCATTTCGCGCACGATGGCCAGGCCGATCTCGCTACTGCCACCGAGCAGCAAGATGTTCTGAGGTTGGCCGAGTGCGTTATTCATCGAGTCTCCTGATGGTTGCTGGACATGACGATCGAAATCACCGTGATCAGTCGATCAGCTCAAGCCGGCGAGCCAGATCGCTCTGCCACAGGTGATGCGGATCGAATCGCTCGCGCACGGCCTTCCACTCGTCGAGGCGGGGGTAGCCGCGACGAATCGCCGCCGGCGTGGTGTGCGCGTCCTTCGCGAAGTAGTGCCGTCCACCGGCATCGAGCACGATGCGGTCGAGCGAGTGCAGCAGTTCGCCGAGGTCGCGTGACCCGGCCGGTACGTCGAGCGCCAGCGTCCAGCCAGGCGCCGGAAAGCTCAATGGCGCAGGATTGGAGGCACCGAAGCGTTTCAGCACCGCGAGAAAGCTGGCCGAACCGCTGTCGACGAGTCGCTCGATGACGGTGCGCATCGTCGCCTCCGCGCCGAACGGCACCACGAACTGGTACTGGACCATCCCCAACCGCCCGTACAACCGGTTCCACGAGCCCACCAGATCGAGTGGGTAGAAGAACGGGCCGATGCCCTGTAACTCCTGGACGCGATGGCGCGGTGCTTTGCGGAACCAGAACTCGTTGAACGCGGCGATGCTGGCATGGTTCAGCAACCCACTCGGGGGAACGATCGGCGGCACCGCGATCAATTGCCGTGCGTCGTATGCCAGAGGGTCACCGGTATGGCCACTGGGCAGTTGGTCGATCGTCGCGTGGTCACAGCGCGTCAGCACGCTGCGCCCGAGGTGGGCGCCCTTGGCAATCAAGTCGATCCAGGCGACGCTGTAGCGATAGCGATGGTCACCTTCGGTCATCGCTGCGAACAGGGCGTCGAGGTCGCCCAGACGGTCCGTGTCGACGGCCACCTTGCTGGTCTCGATCGGGATCAGGCGCACCGCGGCATCGAGCACGATCCCGGTCAAGCCCATCCCGCCGATGGTCGCCCAGAACAGCTCAGAGTTGTTGTCCCGGTCGGCCTCGACCACCGATCCGTCTGCCAGCATCATCGTCATTGCCAGCACGTGACTGCCGAACGAACCCTCCAGGTGGTGGTTCTTGCCGTGGATGTCGCTTGCTATCGCACCGCCGATGGTCACCTGGCGGGTCCCCGGAGTCACGGGGACAAAGAAGCCTCGGGGCACGATCAGCTTGAGCAGATCGTCGATGCTCACCCCGGCGGGCACCCGGGCAGTGGCGTGAGTGGCGTCGATCACGGTGTCGGTGAGCGAACCGTGCAGTCGCAGCACCAGGCCGCCGGCGTTCTGCGCGGCATCGCCATAACTGCGCCCAAGGCCGCGTGCCAGCGCCCCCCGTTCACCTGCCTCGGCCAAAGCCGCTCCCAGACCGTCACGTTGCACGTCGTGGACGATGGCACTGGTCGCCGCGGTGCGGCCCCAGCCGTGCAACCGGGTGCGCCGCTCGGTGAACACACCCGTTCCGGTAGCGCCCGATAGTCCAGCCATCAGTGCCCCGCTGCCATCAGTATGGCCATTCCGGTTCACGCCCTGTCACACGTCTGATCACGCCGCCAAGTCTCAGGCTCAACAATAACTTGAGGGTTGCATTCTTGATGAACCATGGGATCTGAGCTGCCTGTTTGGCCGCGTTGAGACTCCGGCTCCGACGCGAACCGTCAAGATCAGCGTGATACACGCTGAGTGATCTCGATCGGCCGGAGTAGCGAAACCGCCGACCGAAAAGCAGCTCGCGGCCGATCGCCAAGGTGACCCCGACGGAGGAAAACGAATCGTGGATCAACATCGTCCCGCTAGGAGCGACCCGCGAACCCCATTCGCGGATGTCCGCCAGCGCAGGCTTGTAGCGGTGCGCGGCGTCGATGTAAAGCACAGCGATCTCGCCTTCGACCTCGCCAAGCGCCTCGTGGCTGAACACCCTCAGGTGACGCACCCGCGAGTCGACGCCGGCAGCGACCAGATTGGAGACGAACACCTCGTGATCATCAGCTGCTTCGGCCTCGAAACCGTCGATCTGCCGTGGTCCACGGTCGTTGCCGGCGTGTGGATCGATGGCCACGATCCCCACCCCGGGTGGAGCGGCGCTGGCAAGTACGATCGTGCTGCGCCCGCGAAAGCTGCCGATCTCCACTATCTGATCCCCGGCATGGGTGGCGGCAGCGGCTTGGTACAACTCGGCCGCCTGGCCCGGCGACATCCACCCATCGACGCCGTCGACCACCGACAGCGTCTGCTCGTACGTTCGCATCTGGGTCATCGTACGGAGACAACGTGGCCGAAGGGGTTCATCGCACGTACACGCCGAGACCGAACACGATCAACCACAGCACGCCCAGCACCTGCAACGTGCGGTCGGCTGCGAAGATCTCCTCCGGCGCGGCACCGTGACCCTGCTCGAGCACCAAGGTGTAGCGCAGCAGGGCGCACAGCATCGGCACGATCGACAGTTCGTAGAACGGCCACCGCGCCCCGGTGAGCTGTGTGGTGTCGAACGCCCAGATGCAGTAGGTGACCAGCGCGACACCGACGCTGACACTGAGCACGATCCGCAGAAATCCCAATGAGTAATCGTCGAGGGTGGCCCGCGAACGCGCCGCATGTTCACCGACCTCGCGCATCTCGGCGTAGCGCTTGCCGGTCACGATGAACAGCGAGGCAAACGAGGTGAACAGCAGGAACCAGGTGCTCATCGGGACGTTCACACCAGCGGCCCCGGCCACTGCTCGCAACACGAACCCGCCGGCAACAGCGACGATGTCGATCACCGCGATCTGCTTCCAGACGATGCTGTAGCTCAAGGTCAGCAGCACGTAACCCGCAACAACAGCTCCGGCCTGCCAGCGCACTGCGAACGCCGCGCCGAGCCCCGCGATAATCAACACCGAACCGATCAGCCGCGCCGCATGCATCCCGATCGCTCCACTGGCGATCGGGCGGAACCGCTTGGTCGGGTGAAGCCGATCGACGTTTACATCGAGGATGTCGTTCCAGTAGTAGGTGCCACTGCTGACCAGGCAAAA
>JBDSMK010000053.1:0-3575 GCA_039915905.1 Ilumatobacteraceae bacterium | reverse complement strand
CCGATGAGCACGACGAGCGCGGCGGTCGGGCCTCCGGGCGCTTGCGTGCGTCGCTGCACGGCCGCTGAAGTGGCCAGCCCGATCGCGGCGAGTGCTGCGACCTCGATGATCACGTCGTAGGTCGGGAACCGCTGCGTGTCGGATGTGGCGACGATCCCGGCGATCAGCAACCATATTGCGACTGTGATCGCACCCACGATGCCGACTCGGTGCATCCGTCGCCGAGCGAGAGGTGTTGGCGATGCGCCAACAGTCTCCGCGGCAGGGTCGTCGAGGGCGAATCCGAGGCCCGCTGTCGAGGCAACGAACGCGAGCGCGTACATCTCCGCAACATCGTGGCCGGTGCTCATGCAAGCGATGACCGTGGCGACCGCGATCAGGCCGCCGATGAGCGTTGGCACCGTTGGGGTGCTGTGAATGTGTAGTGCCGATGCTCGCGACTCGCGGATCTCGACCGGTTCAGTAGTGGTCACCGGCATGCGACGAGCCCGGTAGGTATGGCTGGGCGGGCGCTGGCCGGTACGACACCGAGTTCGGTCATCAGATCGTCGGTCGTGGCCGAAGGGTCGCTCCAGCGTTGCCAGTCGGCCCACAGTGTGTCGCGAACCAGCGTCGCGTCCAACGTGAGCACAGCTTGTGCGTCGGCGATGTCGGTGGCCGACCACAACACAGGAGGAATGGCGCCACCGACCCAGACGTACCCGTCGATCCACTCGGCGGGGACGTTCGAGTCGCTGTGGCCGTCTCCGAGACCGCTCCAGGTGCCGCTCACGAACCGCTTGGCGCCGTCACGACTCATTCCTTGCGCTGCCACCCAGAGCGCGACGATGCCTCTCGCCTGGCCGCCCGCCCAACACGGTGCGTCGCCTGCCGGCACCGAGGGAAGGCCGACCGAACAGAGGCCGAGCGCCAGCCGATTGATCAGGTTCGACTCCGTCCCATCGACTGCCACTCCGTTCCACGCGGCGGGATCACCACTCCACGACGCAGAGAGAGCTTCAACGTCCAGCCGATCGCGTACAGCCGGGTCGAGTCGATCGAGGCGAGGTTCATGCCAGACGACCGTGAACCCCTCGGAGCGCTGTCGCGGCGCGACGGCAGCGAACGGCTCGGTGAGCTCACGGGCCCAGACCTTTGTGATGTCTGCGTAGTCGCGGTAGGCGCACAGCGTCAATCCGTCGGTAGTCCGACATGACGCGTGGGCGACGGGATCGGAGATCATCTCAACGAGCCGCTCCGCATCACTGTCGGTCATTGGACGTGTCTGGACGTAGCCGGTCACGCCGGCAAATGCGACAGCGCCGACACCAAGTAGGATCGTCAACCGGTCGCGTTGTTGCCTGGCAACCGCCACAACGGCAACAACCAATGCGAGTGAGAGCAGATAGGCGGCATGCCACCAGCTGGGACGAATCGCGAAGACCCAGTCGTGATCGGGGTAGCGGGGCCAGATCGACAACTGACGGGTGAAGCTCCAGTGGTGGCCGCCGATGCCGCCGATCGCGGTTCCGACGAAGGCCAACACGACGACTGCGACGAGCGGGACCAAGGGATTCGGGAGCCACCGTGCCAATGCGACAGCGAGCGAACCGGCGCACGCCACGAGCACGAAGCTGACAGCGATGTCGCCGATGCTCGCCACGTCGATCGCCCCGAAGTGGTCCGTCAGGAACCTTCCGCTGGCAAACGTCACGGCCACGAACAGGATCTGGACGACCAACGCCATCCACATCGACCCAAGATGCCCGACGACACGAGTGGTGGAGGTGGCCGGCAACGAACCGAAGAGCTCCTCGGTCCCTTCACGTCGGGCACGCAACGCCGCGAGGTTCATCGCCACCAAGTTCATCCCTGCGAAGGGGAGAGTGAACACCGGCAGCAGAGCTAACCAGAACCGCCACGAGTTCTCCGCGCCGAGGTTGTCCGATGCCCACACGAAACCGAAGAGCACAAGAATCGCGATCGACATGAAGATCCCGACGATGAACACCTCGTTGCGCAACAACTGACGACCCTCGACGACGGCGAGCTGCACGCCGGATGCACGCTGCGTCCCGGTGCTCGCATGTCGCGTGTCGTGGCCGCGCGCTGACACGGCTGTGGGTTGAGCCGGCTGCCAGTCGTCGGTACCGGTCCGGTTGCTGCCGCGGTGGGTGAACGCGTACGCGACCCCGAACACCAGCGCGCCGAGAACGATCACTTCCACGACGACTCCTGCAGCACCGTTGCTCCGACAAGCAACAGATATCCGTCCTCGACCCGGGGTTCGTCGAGACGGGCATTCGGTGGTGGTTCGCCGACATGTCGGACCATCCCGTCACCGGTCATCCACGCCAGCTGAGCAGCCGGGTCTCGTGCATCGGCGAGCCACACCCGCCGGGCCGCGAGACCGGCCAAACCCGCCGGGGTGCCGTCGTAGCGGACGACCCCACCGTGCATCACGACGACCCGTTGACAAAGGGCTGCGACATCTTCGGTCTGATGCGTCGACAGGACCACGGTTGCGCCGCTCGCAGCGGTCGACAACAGCTCACGGAACCGAAGCCGCTGCTCCGGGTCGAGACCAGCCGTTGGTTCGTCGAGCACGAGAAGCTCGGGTGACCCGAGCAACGCCTGCGCGATCGCCACCCGTCGACGCATCCCACCCGACAGCTGCCGAATCCGCTTGTGCATCACCGATGTCAGACCGACCACGTCGAGCACGCGCCGGACCTCGTCATGCCGCGCTCGCCGATCCGTGATCAGCTTCAGCACCGCCACGTAGTCAACGAAATCGAACGCCGAAAACTGCCGATGGAAGCCGGGCTCCTGAGGTACGTAGCCGAGCCGCCGGCGAATCAGCTCTCGAGCTTGGGCGTTCCCAGTTGTGTGACCCAACAGCTCGACGTTTCCGCTGTCAGGCGCCAGCACCGTCGCGATCACCCGCAGCAGGGTCGTCTTGCCGGCACCGTTGGGGCCGAGCAACCCGGTGATCCCTGCACCGATCGACAATGTCACATCGTCGACAGCGATCGTGCGCCCATAGCGCTTGGTGACGCCCTCGAGCATCACACCGGCCGTTGTCATCGTCGAGTCATTCATCGTCGTCCTCCACTCACGGTCATCAAGTCGAAACAGGCCCTGCGGGTTGCCACGATCGCTACTCCGATCACGGCAACAACGGCGACAACCGTCTGGCCCGACGAACTGAAAATCAACGACCTCTCCACGAACTCGCCGGTCTGGTCGCGGTCGATCAGCACGACCACCGCCACGAACCACCCAACACCGACCACAACTCCCGCGTGTTCCGGTGATATCGCGGTCGACAACGCGAGCGTGATCGCGACCAACGCGAACGATGGCAGCACCCAGCCGAACATCGCCCACCCGCCACCGGGTCCGACGAGCGCGGCGACAGCCAACAGCGGCATGGTGGTCGCGATCACCGCCAACGTGCGCAGCAGCGTTAACCGCAGACCACTCAAGGGCGCCGCCACTCCGATCTCGTAGGTCGGGTCCAACGCGGGCCCAAACGCAGTCGCGACACCGGCGACCGGCAACAGGGGAGCGAGCACGAGCAACAGCCACGGACC
>JBDSMK010000024.1:0-3547 GCA_039915905.1 Ilumatobacteraceae bacterium | reverse complement strand
CGCTGGCAGCGATCGAGGAACGGCCCTACCGATTGATGCTGGGAGCCCACGATGTTTACTGGCTGCGGCTCAGCCCCGTCAACGAGGCTCACGCCTCAAACCAGGATGTGCTCGAGACGCTGCCGTTCAATCGGCTGCGGTTACCGCTGTCGGGCTACGACGCTGCCCGGCTTGCGAAGGGCCTGCAGCCGTACATCGCCGGCCAACGGTGGTTCGGTGACAGACACCGCAGGATCACCGAAACCTCGCTGGTCGATGCCGTGGAGATCGACACGTCGGCGTCTGGATCACCGTCGTGGGGTGTTGTCGTGAGGATGGAGTTCGCCGAAGGCGAGTCGGTTCACTACGTCGCGGTGCTTCGCCACGACGAGGTCAGCGCGCCCGACGGCCGGGTCAAAGGCGAATGGCGCGACGCTGGTACCGACCCGTCGTTCGCCGCCGAGCTCACCCGGCTGGTAGCCCGCGCAGGCTCAGTGACCGGCTCCAAAGGTTCGTTGCGCGGTCGACCCGCACATCGCATCCGCCTTGATACAGGAACTTTTGAGACCCGCCCGATCGGCGCCGAGCAGAGCAACTCGTCGCACGTAGTCGGCGATCGCTGGGTGCTCAAGATCCTGCGCCGCGTCGACCCCGGGCCGCACCCCGAAGTGGAGTTGCTCAGCCACCTCAACTCGGTCGGATTCGCCCATGCCCCGAGGCTGGCAGGCACCGTTGAGTACGCACCGCAAGGTGGCGGGATGGCCACCACCCTGGCAACGTTGGTGGAGTACGTGCAAGGCGGCAGCGACGCGTTCCAGACTGTCACCAACCAGGCCTCACGGTTCCTCGAATGGGCCGCGACGCGGACCGACTTCGACAACGCCGCGCTGATCGCGCCTGGGCCGCTGGACACTCTGACGATGCCCGACTGGATGGCGCCGGAGATGGGCGAGGCTCTGGAACTGGCCGGCAAGCTGGGTGCGCGCACCGGCGAGTTGCACCTCGCCCTGGCAGCTTCCGCCGCACCAAGGATGCGCCCGTTGCAGTTCGACGCCCATGCCAGGCGCTCGATGTACCAGGCGATGCGTTCTGAGATCCGCGCAACGATCAACGCGCTGCGCACCGCCGAGGTTCGCGACGCAATGCAGCAGGTGATGACACCCGCCGAGGCGGCGCACATCGGGCGCGCCGCCATCGAACGCGCCTCCCAGTTGCTCATCGGACGCATCGACGGAAGACGGATCCGGATCCACGGCGATCTGCACCTCGGCCAGATCCTGCTGCGCGGCGGCGACGTGACGTTCATCGACTTCGAGGGCGAGCCGGCCCGGCCACTCGGTGAGCGCTCGATCAAGCGATCGCCGATGGTGGATGTCGCCGGGATGATCCGCAGCTTCGACTACGCGGCCAACGCCGCCGTCGACATCGCTGCGGAGCGTGGCGTCGGTGACACCGACCGATTGCACCAGTGGGCCAGTGCGTTCGGCGACTGGAGCTCGCAGCGCTTCACGGCCGCCTACCTGAGCGTGATCGCCGATTCAGGCCTGGTGCCTTCGGATCCCGCCCATCTGCGGATGGTGCTCGACGTCGCCGTGATTCAGAAGGCCGCATACGAGGTGCGCTACGAGATCGGCCACCGCATAGCCCGCGTAGGGGTGCCGTTACGTGCCTTGCAAAGACTCGTCGATTGACGTTTGTACGTGCGGACTCTTGGGTATAACGCGCAGTGATGAACACCGAGGACAGCCAGGCGGCACCTGTTCTCGACCGCATGCTGACTGTGCAGGTGGTGTACTCCAAAGACGTCGCTCGACTCGTCGCCCTCGGGGAGATCGACGCTTCGTCGACACACACGTTCGACGCCGTTGCCCACCAGGCACTTACTGAGCTGCCTACGACTATCGAGATCGACCTGACCGGGGTCGAGTTCATCGACTCCAGCGGGCTGCGTTCGATCGTCTCGCTTGTGAGGCGAGCCGGCGTACGAAAGATCGAGGTGAACGTCACAGGGGTGTCGGCGGCCGCGAGACGAGTGTTGGAGATCACCGGATTGATCGCAATGCTTCAGCGTGGTTGACTCGTTTCATTGGCCGACTCGTAATAGCCGACTCGTAGTAGCCGACTCGTAGTAGCGGTCAGCGCTAGGCGACCTCTGAGAGGCTCGCTACGGGATCTAGGAGAGGCAGAGGTGCGAAAGGTGAGCAGTGTCAGAAACGATGCCCGGCCGTTGTGGGGCAAGCAGACCAGCCTGGCGATCGACAACTTCCCGATCTCGGGAGAACCGTTACCGATCGAGGTGATCCACGCTCTGGCGGCGATCAAGGCCGAGGCCGCCCGGGCGAACGCGGCCATCGACGGCACGGCCATCGATGACGCACTGGCCGATCTGATCAGCGCCGCCGCGGCTCGCATCGAGGCCGGCGAGTTCGATGATCAGTTCCCGATCGATGTGTTCCAGACCGGCTCCGGAACCTCCACGAACATGAACGTCAACGAAGTCATCGCCAATCTGGCCAGCTCGGCGCGTGGCAGTGAGGTACATCCCAACGACCACGTCAACGCGTCGCAATCGTCCAATGACGTGTTCCCCACGGCGGTTGCGATCGCCGCACTGCAACTTCTCGACACCAAGTTGCGGCCCGCGTTGACAACGCTCATTGATTCGCTGGACGATGCCGCTGAACGGTTCAAGCACGTCGTCAAGACCGGCCGAACCCACCTGATGGACGCCGTGCCGATCACTCTCGGCGACGAGTTCGCCGGATACGCGGCACAACTGGTCGAAGCCGAGGAACGTCTCGCCGACGCCGAGACAAGGCTGGGGCGCGTACCTCTTGGCGGCACCGCCGTCGGCAACGGGCTCAACGCTCCGCCGGAGTTTGCCGATCTTGCGGTATCCGGTTTGCAAAGACGATGCGTAGTCGCCCTCACAGTGGCCCCCAATCGCTTCGCCGCCCAAGGTTCGCGCGATGCAGTGGTGGAGACGTCGGCGGCGCTACGCGGGCTAGCGGTTGCCCTGATCAAGATCGCCAACGACATCCGCTGGATGGCCTCCGGCCCCACCGCGGGGCTTGGTGAACTGATCCTTCCGGCGCTGCAGGCCGGGTCGTCGATCATGCCCGGCAAGGTCAACCCAGTGATGTGCGAGATGATCACCCAGGTGAGCGCACAGGTGATCGGTAACGACGCCACGATCTGCTTCGGCGGGAGTCAGGGATCGTTCGAGATGAACACCTACCAGCCGGTGATGGCGGCAAACCTGGTCAGCTCGATGAAGCTGCTGGCCAATGGATGCCGCGTCTTCGCCGAACGCTGCATCACCGGTATCACCGCCGACGCCGAGCATGCCCGACAAGTGGTTGAGGCCACCCCATCGGTGGCCGCGGCGCTCAACGCGGTGCTCGGCTATGACCAGGGCGCGGCGTTCGTCAAGCAGGCCGTCGCCGAGCACAGGTCCTTGCGCAACGTAGTGCTGGCGTCTGGGATGCTCCCAGTCGAGAAGGTGGATGAACTGCTCGACGTAGCTCGTGTCGCTCGCGGCAACCGCCAGGTCTGATGCAGGTCAAGT
>JBDSMK010000389.1:0-4229 GCA_039915905.1 Ilumatobacteraceae bacterium | reverse complement strand
CTCGCCGGCGTCGGTGTGCTGTTCACCTTGGGGATCGTGATAGCCGCTCTAGCCGGCGGCTACTGGTCGCTGATCGTCGGTCGATTCGTGATGGGCGTGGCCGTAGGCGCCGTGTCCGCCGCCGTGCCCACCTACCTCGGCGAGATGGCGCCGGCCCAGATCCGGGGACGCATCTTGGCCCTCAATCAACTGCTGATCACCATCGGGCTCCTGGCGTCGTACATCGTCAACTGGGTCTTCGCCGGCGCTGGTGATTGGCGGCTGATGTTCTGGATGGCCGGTATCCCTGGGGTGATATTGGTGGTGGCCTGCATTCTGCTGCCCGAGTCGCCGGTTTGGCTGATCGCCCAGGGACGATCCGACGAAGCCCGCCGGATCCTCGACACCGTGACCGTGGCTGGCGGCGCCGACCGGGTCATCGCCCGCTTCACGGCCCCGACAAGCCCGTCAGCGACCGATCGCGAAAGCGAGCCTAAGCATCGCGGCATGCGCGCCCTGATGACGCACAGTGTCCGTCCAGCGCTCTTCGTCGGCCTCGCCCTGGCCGCGCTCCAGCAGTTCTCCGGGATCAACACGATCCTCTACTACGCACCGACCATCATGGAGGAGACCGGCCTCTCGGCGTCCAATGCGATCTTCTACTCGGTGTTCATCGGTGTCATCAACGTTGCCATGACCGTCGTCTCCACGAAGCTGGTCGACCGGCTCGGACGACGACCGCTCCTGCTCACCTCGTTGGCCGGGATGGCCGCGGCGATAGCGCTGCTCGGCGCGGCCTTCGCCCTCGATCTGAGCCCTGTGATCACGCTGGTGTTCATGCTGTTGTACATCGTGTCGTTTGCGATCGGTATGGGGCCCGTCTTCTGGGTTCTGCTCGGCGAAATCTTCCCGACGAGCGAGCGAGCGGTTGGCTCGAGCTCAGGGGCGACTGTGAACTGGACCGCCAACTTCGTCGTCAGCCTTGTGTTCCTGCCACTGCTCCAAGCCGTTGGGGAGGCGGCCACATTCTGGATCTTCGCCGCGGTGTGCCTGGTCGGTATCGGCTTCGTGGCCAAGTGGGTCCCGGAGACCCGCGGCCGACACGCCGAGGAGATCGGCGAGGATCTGCACCGCCGCTGGAACCTCACCGTCAGCAGCACACCATGACCTCGACACACCACTGACCACAAAAGGACCCCAATGGATCTCTTGACGACAACCGACCTGAAGGCATTGACCGGCGCCGACCAGCGCGGGCCGGCCGTATCCATTTTCATGCCGACGAGTCGGGTGTCGGCCAACGCGCAGATTGATCCGCTGCGCTGGAAGAACATGTTGACTGCGGTTGCCTCGTCGCTCGACGAGGAGATGGTCGACAAAGATACGTTGGAGGCCTTGCTCGCACCGGCCCGGGAGCTCCATGCCGATCTGTGGGCCTGGCGGCACATGAGCGACGGATTGGCGATGTTCATCCGGCCGGGATGGAATCGGATCTATCGGGTGCCGATAGACCTACCGCAACTCGTCGCAATCGGCGACCGGTTTCTCGTCAGCCCACTGCTTGGCGCCATATCGAGCGAAGACCACTTCTTGCTGCTAGCGGTCAGCCAACGGGACGTGCGCCTGTTGGAGGGAACGCGCCACCGCGTCGAAGCGATTGAGCTACCCGACGTGCCGGTCAGCCTGCGAGACGTCGTCGAGGCGCCGGACCCACGCTCGGACACGATGACCTACTCGCTCGGCGGGGGCCGGTCCGGTCGTGCGGTCTTCCATGGGCACGGCGCAGCCGATGACGAGTTCAAGAACGAGGAGGTCGTGAGATTTCTCAGGCAAGTGGGCGACGGCCTCCAGCCCTACCTGGCGGATCAGGCCCGCCCGGTGGTACTCGTCGGTTTGGACCGCAACGTAGCCATGTTCCGGGAGGTCAACACGTACGCAAACGTCCTCGAGCGGGCCGTGATCTCCGATCCCGACGATCTCTCGGCCGAGGACCTCCATGAGGCCGCCTGGCCGATCGCCGCTGAGCACTTCGCCAAGGCGAAGCACGCGGCCATCGAGCGGTTCGGAAATCTGCACGGAACGGGCCTGGCCTCCGGCGATGCCGAGACGATCCAATCCGCCGCCGATCAGGGTCGGGTGGAAACCCTGTTCGTGTCTCGCGAACCTTCCTGTTGGGGCCCAGATGACGACGGCCGTCCCGCCGTGATCAGATTGGGCGCCGACCAGGGTCTCGCCGAATGCGAACTGCTCGACCTTTCCGTCCTCGCCACCCTGACGAGCGGTGGCAAGGTATACCAGGTCGACGGACCATCACCGCTCGACGGCCGGTTGATGGCGGCCACCTTTCGCTACTGACCGGAAAGCGGGACCATCACAGGCGACAACATCCTCGCCATCACTTGCAGCCGCCAGGAATCAAATCGCTGATTCCTGACCTGACGAGATGGGGGCGCGGATCTGCTCGAGATCATCATGTTGGTCTCCGGTGTGGTCCTCCTCCTCCTATGTACCGTGCGATGGTTGCTGGTCAAGCCACCCCGCAACGCAGGGCGCGACAGCCAGGCAGGAGAAGCGACTCAGTCGTCGCCGCAACGAGATCCCGCATTGCACGGGCCATCAGTTGGGTGGTAACCGCGTTCGTGTGGGTCATCGTCGGCATGCTGGTCGCCGACCGGTTCGGGCTTCCACTGGCCACTCGAGGTCGGCGTCACCCGAGTGTGCCTCGGTGCGCGAGTAACACCGACCCGGCAGCGGGATGTTGCCCGAGAGCTCCGACGGCGAGTTGCGCAGAGTCTTATTGATGCGGGGGTGGCGCCGGTCACCTCGGTAGTCGTCAGCGGGAGCGCCGAATGAGCGAGTCTCGCCCGCGCCGCTCCACCGTGATGGTCGCGATCGCTTTCGTTGCGACCGGGATTACCTCGTGGTCCGACCACAGGACCCGACCACTCCTACTGAAGCACCGATTCCGGTGTTCGTGGTCGCGACTTCTACGTCTTCTACTGCTGCTCCTACCACTACTAGTAGTACGCCGACCACGCCGACCACGCCGACCACAGTAGTGACGACCATCGCGCTCCCACAGCCATCGATGCGCACGGACACCTCGCCGACGTCGCGGCCCCCGACCTCGCTCGAGTCGACGGAGCCTACGGCGTCGCGTTGATCAGATCACTGACCTGGGTTCGCCTCAGACTCGGGCTCGATGCGGATCGCGGCGTCCTCCGGCCCGACGTGCCCGTCGGACGGCTGGATGAACCGCCCGAGAAGCTGCGCCTCGTCGTCTCCATCGCTTGGATCGACATCGTCGACGAGACTGCCTGTCTCCCGCCTTTCGATGTCGATCTCGGTTTCGCCGACCTCCGGTTCCTCTCTCCACGAGCGCAGGATCACGCTGTCAGGGGCATCACTCGGACCCGTCAACAGGGTGGGGTCTTCTGCGCTCATCGGCCCGGTCTCGACGAACTGGTTCAGACCGGGAAGGTCGTCGACGCGCGGGTCCGTCCCGAGAACATCCTCGTCGAGTTGTTCAGCAGCATTGTGTTTGTCAGCCATGTGGACCTCGGTCAGCTTGGATTGGTGCGGATGGCGGACACGTCGAACTCCAGGGTGACCTTCTCGCTGACGAGGATGCCGCCGGCTTCGAGAGCGGCGTTCCAGTTGACGCCTCAATCTTTGCGGTTCACGGTGGCGGTGCCTTCGAGGCCGATGCGCTGGTTGCCGTCCAGGTCAACGGCCATGCCGGTGTACTCGAAGTCGATGGTCACGGGCTTGGTGACACCCTTAATCGTGAGATCACCGGTCACCCGGTAGTTGTCAGCGTCTACCTGCTCCACATCGGTCGACGCGAAGGCGATCTCGGGATAGGTCTCAATGTCGAAGAAGTCGTTCGAACGCAAGTGGCCGTCGCGATCAGCGTTACGGGTGTCGATGCTGGACGCCTTGATCGTCAGTTCCACGTTCGAGCCGGTCGGGTCTTCAGCGTCGAACGAGCCGGAGCCATGGAACTCGTTGAACGTGCCGCGGACCCTCGTCACCATCGCGTGACGGGCCACGAATCCGATCCGACTATGGATCGGATCGATGGCGTAGGCGCCGGTCGGAATGGCGGGGACGGTGGTACTGGTGGTACTCATTTGAGTGCTTCTCCTGGGTTGATGGCGGCCTGGGTCTTCGGGCCTACGTCGTTGAATGCCGACCTCAACTCTGCGAACGCCTCTGTGCGGATCGTGGTGTGCACCACGCGGACGTTG
>JBDSMK010000333.1:0-3290 GCA_039915905.1 Ilumatobacteraceae bacterium | reverse complement strand
GAGCGCCCATTTCCCTCGCAACTTCGGCGGCATCGACTCAACTCCCTTTGTTCGCATCTGCGACTTAGGCAAGGAACTCTACTGGGTGACTCGTGCGCTGAGGTCGGGAATCGACCTCCAGAGTCACGGTCGGGAATCGACCTCCAGAGTCGAGGTCGGGAATCGACCTCCAGAGTCGAGGTCGGGAATCGACCTCCAGAGTCGAGGTCGGGCGCGAGCGTTGGCAAGCAGGAATGATCAACAGCTGCGAGGGATCCGGGAGAGCCGCTGGCCAGAGCGCTGCACCCGGTCGCCGCCGACTAGTTCACAAGCGGTCGCCGCTCCTCTGGCGACGGCCAACACCCTGGCCACGGTGGCAGCATCGGGTGGGTGCTCGCCGGCCAGCCAGCGACGCACGGCACGCCGGGCCAGTGCCACCGGGGCCGCCGCGAGAGCTACCGCATCGGTGGGGTCCAGTGCACTCGCGAGCTCATCGAGCAGGTCGTCGTCGGCTCGCAACAGGTCCGCTTGACGGGCCACCACGGGCACCAGGTCGCGCCCTGCGAGGTCGTCGAGCAACGGCAGCAACTCGTGGCGGACTCGGTTTCGCAAATGCCTCGGGTCATCGTTGCTGGGATCTTGCACCACTGCGATGGCCAACGTGGAACACAACCGCGTGGTGTCGGCACGGCGCAGGCCGAGCAGCGGGCGCCGCAACGAGGGGCGGATACCTGACAACCCGGCGGCCGCGGCGCCGCGCAACAGGTTGATAAGCACCGTCTCCGCCTGGTCGTCGGCAGTGTGGCCGGTGAGCACGTCACCAGGCAATACGCCGTAGCGCGCCGCCCTCGCGCGGGCCTCGAGGTTGGGGCCTTCGCCTACATCCACCTGGCGCGCCTCGAACCTCGCACCGAACCGAGCGGCTGTGGCGGCCACCACGTCGGCTTCGTACTTCGAGCCGCGGCGCAGCCGATGATCGACGTGGATTGCGGTGACACTGCAGCCGGCCGCCACGGCCAGCACCAGCAATGCCGTGGAATCGGCACCGCCGGACACACCGCAGCTCACCGCTGTGCCGACAGCAGGGAAGGTGCATCGCTGGAGCAGTTCGTCGATCATCACGTCACCAACATCAGGCATCTCGCCACCACCAGGATCAGGCAACCGGCACACCCATCCGCGCCAACCAAAGGCTTGGGGTGCGGATCTCGTCTAGCGACGGGAGGTGCTCGGCGCGCTCCCAGCACGTGTCGATCATTCGCGGTCCGCCCTCGGACTCCACTGCGTGGATGAACCGCTCACCTGCGGCGTACTGGTTGAGCTTGGCCTCCATGCCGGTGAGCCGCAGCAGTACGCGACTCACCGGATTGGAACGACGACGACGCTCGGCAAGCACCCGCGCGTAACGATCGGCAGAGGGCACCAGCAAACCGGCGGCGCGTGTCATCGTCACGTCTCCATGACCCTCGAGCAACGACATCAGACCGCCGACGCGGTCGATCACGGCACGCTGCTCGGGGCCGGCCAGCAGGCCAGCCAATCCGTGGTCATGCACGTTCTGGCGCGCTCCGTGTCGATCCTTGAACGCTTCGCGCAGACCGGCCAACAGCACCGCCGGGTCAGGGTCGATGAAGCTCATGCTCTCGTCGACCAACCCCCTGAAGTACTGGCGCATCCACGGCACGCCGGTGAACTGCGCACGGTGGGTCAGCTCGTGGACCAGCACCCAGTTGCGGAACTCCGCCGGATCGAAACCGAAGCGTTGCTCCACCGCGGCCAGGTTCGGGCCGACCAGGTACACAGCCCCGGCACCGTCGTCGCGACCGACGAGAAGGTCGTACTGACCCAGCACGCGTCCGCTCATCCAACCGAGCAGCACACCGATCTCAGCGCCTGCGACGTGTCCCGAAAGCTTTCCGGCCATACCTGTGACGGCACGCGGTCGCTTCGCCGACCAACGCTCGAGCACTGGTGCCAGCAGTTGGCGGAACGAATCGATGTTGGCGCGGATCCAGGTGTGCCGGTCGATCAGTTCGACCGTGGCCGTGCCGGCCGACGAACGCAGCCCAGTGACGTCTTCGATCTGCTGTTCGATCTGGGTGATCGGCGGGTTCCAGTCGGGTTCGCGCCGGTCTTCCGCATCGTCGGGAGCCTTCAGGCGAGCTGAAACCGCGACCGCAACCCGTTCGGCGCGGCCCCAGTCGATCGGCGACGCCGGCTCGGTCATCAGCAGGACCTACTCCTCGCGGTTGCGTTTGCCGGGGTACTGCGGTGCGATCACCTTGCGCAGGTAGCTCACCGTCAAGCCGATGACCGAGAGGAATGCAACGCCGGTGAGCAGGACACCGATCCACCAGTGCCAGATGTTCGCGAGCATGGTTTCAGCGTAGCCAGCCGTCCACCGTTCAGCCATTTCTCCGAAGCTCGGAGTGACCAAGTCAGCGCAGGATGTGCGCCAATGCCGACTCCAGCGTCGGTTGGGCGAACTCGTAACCATCGTCGCGCAAGACCTTCGGCGCGACGCGTTGGCCGGTGAGCAGGACGTTGTCGACGAGTTCCGACCCAAGTAGGAGTTTCGGGCCGAACGAAGGGATGGGCAAGATTGCTGGACGACGCAGAACGTGACCCAATGCGCGGGCAAAGTCACCTTGGCGGACCGGGTTCGGCGCTGTGAGGTTCACCGGGCCGCTGACATTGCCCGTCAACAGATGAATGATCGCACCGACCTCGTCATCGATGCCGATCCAGCTCTGCCACTGCTTTCCGGAACCGATCCTGCCACCCAACCCGAACCTGAACAGCGGGAGCTGCTTTTTCAGTGCACCCCCATCGCCGCTCAGCACGATGCCGGTGCGGATGTGCACGGTGCGAATGCCCGCATCCTCGGCTGCCGCAGTCGCCGCCTCCCATCGCACGCACAGATCGGCGAGGAACCCCGCGCCGGCCGCCGACGACTCATCGAGCAGTTCGTCTCCGCGGGCGCCGTAGTAACCGATCGCCGAGCCGGAGATCAACACCGAGGGCTTCGGGTCGAGGCCGGCGATCGTCGACGCAATCAGCTCCGTACCGCGTAGCCGACTCTCGACCAAGGTGCGCTTGTACTCGTCGGTCCAACGATGATCTGCAATGCCGGCGCCTGCGAGATGAACGACGGCGTCCACTCCGCGCAGTCCCGATACCTCGATGGATCCGTCATCCGGGTTCCACCGAGCCTCGCCGGACTGCGGTGAACGGCGCACGTAGCTGACCACCTGATGTCCCTGCGCGCCGAGCCGACGAACGAGCTCTCGTCCGATCAGTCCGCTCGAACC
>JBDSMK010000326.1:0-3782 GCA_039915905.1 Ilumatobacteraceae bacterium | reverse complement strand
GATTCGCCGTGCGATTCGGTTGGGGGACCGGCTGGTCGCTTGTCGAGCACGTCGAGAAATCGTCGAGCCCATGGTCGGCCTGGGGTGTCGAGACTGAGTGCGACGTCGCGCATCGTCTCCGGGGTGCATGTGCCACGGTGGACCAACTGGTCGATGATCGAACGCAGATCGGTCCCGTTCAGATGCCGGCTGAGATCAACGGCTGTGCGCGGTGGCGCGGTGAGTCGGATGCCGTCGAGGCGGTGGACGACGTGTCTGGGGTCAAGCAGCGCTGTGCGGTACGGCTTCAGCCACGGTGCCGTAGTCGGGTTGCTGTGGGGCGGCGCGATCACGTGTACCAGTCCGTCGCGTGGCATACGCCGCAGGTTCCACAGGAGGCCAGCGCTGGGTCCGCAGATGACCAGTTCGCTGGCGTGCGAGCAGGCTGAAACGTACCTGTCGTGGTGATTCGAGGGGGCGCCGGCGAACCGATAGCTACCGTTGATCATCCGAATCAACGTGCCGTCCTGAACGAGTCGGCGTTGCTGGAACGCGCTGATCCCGCGTTCCCGCAAGGCCACGGAAGTGACGGTGCCGTGGTATCCGGCGATCCAATGCAAGACATCCTTGGGCAAGGTGGTCATGGCGCTCCTTCGAGCTCGAGGCCGTTCGCTTGGGGGAAGTCGTCGCCGACACTACCGGCAGCCGCAGCATCCGCGTTCCACGGTGAGCTGAGTGCGCCGCACGCGGTCTCACCGCTCACCGGAGTGGAAGGGCGCGAGTTGGGTGCGCGCGGCGGTGAGCTGCGTGCGCAGCAGGCGGTCTCACCGCTCACCGGAGTGGGAGGGCACTAGCCTGGGGGGCAACATGCCTGATACATCTCGCCCGCAGGGCGCACCGCGGCGTCGACGCCGCTCCACAAAGCCGCTGGCCGAACGAACCGCTGGCGCCCCAGCCACCACCGCTGTTCTGTCCCTCGATGAATACGTACCGACCGGCTTTGCCGACCTCGGCGTTCCTCCCGAAGTAGACATGGGCCTGGCTGCTGCCGGGTTCACCACGCCGTTCGCGATCCAGACGATGGCCATCCCGGTCGCGCTCACCGGACGCGACGTGTGTGGCCGAGCACGCACGGGTTCGGGAAAGACGCTTGCGTTCGGCGTGCCGATGCTCGCCCGGATCTCCGGTTCCGGAGCACCACGGCGACCGCGGGCACTTGTGCTCGTGCCCACCCGGGAACTCGCATTGCAGGTCTCGGAGGTCCTCTCGCCGGTGGCAATCGCCTGCGGCCGAAGCGTGCTCGCGGTGTACGGCGGAGCCTCGCGTAGCCAGCAGATCGAAGCGCTCGAAGTCGGAGTCGACGTGATCGTCGCCACGCCGTTGCGGCTCATCGACTTGTTGAAGGAGAACGAACTGTCACTTGACGAGATCGAGATCGTGGTGCTCGACGAAGCCGACCGGATGGCCGACGACGGGTTCACGCCGCAGGTCGAATGGATCCTTCGCAAGGTGACTGCACCGCATCAGATGATGTTGTTCTCGGCGACCCTCGACGGTGATGTCGGGCACCTCGTGCGTCGCTACATGCGCGATCCGGAGGAGGTGGCGATCGACTCGGCTACCGACACCATCGCCACGATGCATCACCTGTTCCTGGCGGTGCACCACATGGACAAGGACCGGGTCATCGCGTCGATCGCCTCAGGCATCGGCAAGGTGATCGTGTTCTGCCAGACCAAGCGGACGTGCGACCGCGTCGAACACAACCTGTTGGAGCTCGGGGTCCGCACGGCTGCGATTCACGGCGACCTGGCCCAAGCGGCACGCGAGCGAGCCTTGAAGCGTTTCACCGACGGCGAACTGGCGGTGCTGGTAGCCACTGACGTGGCCGCCCGCGGCATCGACATCGATGACATCGGCGCTGTCATCCACTACGAACCGGCCGGTGACGGCAAGGACTATTTGCACCGCAGCGGTCGCACGGCCCGCGCCGGACGCGACGGCTGGGCTGTAACCCTCGCCGAGTACAACCAGCACACCCAGGTGCGCATCGTGCAACGGGCACTGCGTCTCGAGGTCGGGCCGGCCATCGAGGTGTTCTCCAACGACCCACGGTTGAAGGACCTGCCCTCGTTCAAGACCGCCTGAGGCGATGATTCGAGGGCGTGCCGTTGAGCCTGCTCATGGCTGGCGTGTCATCACTGCCTGCGTGTAGAGCACGCTGAAGCCGAGATCCACGAGGTTGCGCGCCGATTGGCCGTCGGGCAATGCGGTGGCGACCACGAGGGTCGCCTCGGTGCCGGCGATACGTCGCAAGCGCTCGTTGATCAAGGCGCGCTGCGCGCCTCTTCGCCGGGCGCCGCTCAGAGTGGCCGCGGCACCGAGCCAACCGACACCATCGATCACGTTCCACGAGCCGCATGCCACCGGCCTGCCGTCGAGGGTGGCAAGTAGGTCCTGCTCTCCAGGCACGGCGTGGCCGGCATCGCAGAACTCGTCGTTCACTCGTCGCGCCGCGCTGGCCGGTGCCGTCGCCTCGCCGAGGATCACCGACCATTCGGTCTTCGTCTCCTCGGTGACTTCGATGAACTGGAACGCGCTCGGCAGGCGCGCCGGAAGCGGAGAAGGCAACCGGGCAAACACGTTGCGGAACCACTCGACCCTGTACCCGCGACTGGCCAGTTCGGCGACGAAGTCGGACGACGTCCACGGGCAGACCTCCAGCGTCGCCGCTACACCGTGGTTCGCGCTGAACAACTCCAGCGCGTCGAGAGTCTCGGCGGGAGAAAGCGCGCCCGAGCCGATCTCCAGACCGATGCCGATGGCGCGATTCACGTAGCGGCCGGCGCCTAGTGAGATGAACGCTCCGGACCCGTGGGCTGTGCTGTCGGCTCCCGATTCCGGCGAGCGAGCACGCATCGACGCGGCTAGCAGTGTTGCCTGGCGCGCCGCCGTTGCCTCGATCCGGCGCACCAGCGCGGCGTCGACGCGCACGACTACGTCAGCCAGGCGGGGCGACGACCTTCGTAGTCGGTTATCTCCGCAGCGTGGGTCATCGTGATTCCGACGTCGTCGAGCCCATGCAGGTAACGGTTCTGGTTGGCCGGCTCCATCGGGAAAGACGCGCTGAGGCCCTGCGACGGCACCTCTACCTGCAGGCGCTCCATGTCGACGACGATCACGGTGGAAGGGTCATCCTCGATGATCGACCACAGCCGGATGACCACGTCTTCCGGCAACACCACAGGAACGAGGCCGTTCTTGGTGCAGTTGTTGCGGAAGATGTCACTGAAGCTCGGCGCGATCACCGCGTCGAAGCCGCCCTGCTGGATGGCCCACACCGCGTGCTCGCGCGACGAGCCCACACCGAACGCGGGTCCGGCGACGAGGATCGAAGCTCCCGCGTAACGCTCGTCGTTGAGTACGAAGTCGCGATCGTCGCGCCACGTCGAGAACAACCCCTTCTCGTAGCCGGTGCGCTCGACGCGCTTGAGCCACTCCGCGGGGATGATCTGGTCGGTGTCGACGTCGCTTCTCTTGAGCGGTACTGCTGTGCCAGTGAGAATGCGGACAGCTTTCATTTCACGGCCTCCAGGTCTGCCGGGGTTGCGAGGTGGCCGGCAATGGCTGTGGCAGCAGCTACAGCGGGGCTCACAAGGTGAGTGCGGCCGCCCCGGCCCTGGCGACCTTCGAAGTTGCGGTTGCTGGTGGACGCGGATCGCTCGCCCACGGCGAGCTTGTCGGGGTTCATGGCCAGGCACATCGAGCAGCCCGGCTCGCGCCAGTCGAACCCGGCTGCGATG
>JBDSMK010000320.1:0-3852 GCA_039915905.1 Ilumatobacteraceae bacterium | reverse complement strand
CAACGTCACACCGAACTCGTCGAGCACTCCGCGCGGATCTCGGACCACCCGTGAACGGTAGGGAGCGCTCTTGTACCACGTTGGCGGCAACCCCAAGACAGGCCAGGGGTAGCAACTGCAGAGCGTGCACACAACCATGTTGTGGGTGTCGTCGGTCTGCTCGACGGCGATCATGTGCTCACCCTGGCGGCCCTCGAACCCGATGGATGCGATCGCGGCGGTGGCATCGCGTCGCAACCACTCCAGGAAGTCGGGATCGACCCAGGCTCGCGCCACGACCTGGGCGCCGTTGCGGGGCCCGACCCGGGTCTGGTACATGTCGATCAGCTCGTCGAGAGCGGCAGGATCGATGTACCCCTTGTCTGTGAGCAGGGTCTCCAACGCCCGCACCCGGACATCCATCTCGCCGAGTTCGCTGTGATCCTCGACGTGATCATGCGAATGATCGTGATCGCGGCCCATGCTGACGAGCGTAGACGAGAGGTGCGGGCGGCCTCAGATGGTGACAACGTCGACGAGCCCGTCGAGTGCTACGAAGTCATTGGGGTTGCGGGTGTAGAGCGGAAGGTCGAGCGAGCACGCAATCGCGGCGATCATCAAGTCGATCGCTCGGGCGCCGCGAGCCTTTCGTCCGGCGGCGATGACTGCTGCGTAGACGCGCCCGTAAGCTCGGGCTGCGTCAGCGTCGAACGGCAACGGTGCGAAGGCTGCTTCGGTCCGTTGCACCCGGTCCTGGCGACGGGCGCGCTCGGCGGCGTTGGCGGCGGCGTGTGGGCCTGCGGCTAGTTCGGCCATCGTGAGCGTCGTCACGGCAACCTCAAGTGGGAGTGCGTTTGGATCGATATTCTCGAGGTCAATCACCACGGAGGTGTCGAGAACTCCGCGGGCGGTTCGTTCGTCAGCCACGCGGTGCGGTGTCCTGGCTGGCTACGAAGTCGAGATCTCGTCGGAACTCTTCAGCGTCCATTGGTGGAGCTGTCCGGAAGCTCTGTACGACGGCGTCTGCGGACACGAATCGGAGGCGGCGAAGCGGTGTGAGTTCTCCCACCGGAACACCGTTTCGCGTGACGACGAAGGACTCGCCCTCATCGAGGCGGCGCATGATCTCTCCGCTGCCGTTGCGCAGCTCTCGTTGCGTGATGACCTGACTCACCGAACCAGCGTAGCACCGCGTGCTACGCGTACTAACGGCGGTGTCGATCGAGAGACATTTCATACCCCGGAGCATCTTGACGTCGCGGCGTCAGAGGCGTACTATCGCTCATAGATAACCTATGAGCGATAGCCCAACTGCAGCCAATCATCCAACTGCAACCAATCAAATACCAGCGACTGTCACGCCAGACCGACGCGATCGGCGCCGTGCGGCCAAACGTGCCCGGATCATCGAGCAGGCGTGGTCGCTGGCCCGCCGCGATGGTCTCGCCGGCATATCCCTGCGCGACCTAGCCGACAGCGTCGATCTTCGGCAGCCTTCGCTGTATGCGTACTTCGAGTCGAAGCTCGATCTCTATGACTTGATGTTCGAAGACGGTCAACGGCAATTGCTCGATTGGTGTCTGTCGCGCGAACCGCTGGCAGATGGTCGAGACGAGTTGGTCGCAACCGTCGAGGACCTCGTCCGCTTCTCGAGCGAGGACACCGTTCGCCACCAACTCCTCTTCCAACGCACCATCCCTGGCTTCGAACCGTCGGAGGCCGCAATGGCGCCAGCGCAGCAGTTCGTCGATCTCATGACCACGCGGCTTCGAGCCGCCGGCGCACACGAGCAGAGCGACGTCGACCTCTTCTCGGCGATCGTCTCCGGATTGGCCCACCAGCAGGTGGCGAACGATCCAGGTGGCGATCGATGGGTCGTGCTCGCCCGCCGCGTCGTGGAGATGCTCGTCG
Organism: Ilumatobacteraceae bacterium; assembly: GCA_039915905.1. GTDB lineage: Bacteria > Actinomycetota > Acidimicrobiia > Acidimicrobiales > Ilumatobacteraceae > JAODBQ01. The sequence goes on along the minus strand of JBDSMK010000320.1, from coordinate 1,962 downwards.
CCGACATCGACCGGCGCTCAACACAGCCAACGACCATCGAACAACCAACCATCCGGAGGACCAAGAAGTGAACCAGACTCCTACCGCGACCGTCGACGTCACTGCAATCACTCGCATCGACCACGACGAAGCCATGCAGATCACCGCAGCGGAGAACCGCAAGTTCGGCGACCTGATGCGAACGCTGAGCCCCGAGCAATGGAGCACGCAGACCGAATGCACGCGGTGGGACGTCCGGGCCATGGCAGCCCACCTCGTCGGCTCCGCCGCGAGCCAGGCGTCGCCGCTCGAGTTCTTCCGCCAGAAGCGACGTGGCAAGCCGATCTGCAAAGAACTCGAGTCGCCGTTCTGGTGGGACGGGATGAACGAAGTCCAGGTCCGCGAGCGTTCCACGTTGACGACCGGGCAGTTGATCGCCGAGTGGAACACGATCTCGGCCAAGGCTTTGAAGTCGCGCACCAAGATGCCACGGCCAATCGCCGGCTTGAAGCTGTTGAACTTGCCGCAACCTGTCGGCCGACAGCCTTTGTCGTATCTGTTCGACATGGGCTTCACCCGCGACGTGTGGGCGCACCGGATCGATATCGCCCATGCGATCGCTACGGAGCCCGACCACGACGCCGTGCACGACGGACGGATCCTCGCCGACATCATCGCCGAGTGGGCAGCCACCCACGGCAAGCCGTTCGTCCTCGTCCTCGACGGTCCCGCCGGCGGCACCTACATGCAAGGTGTAGACGGCGAGCAAATCCACATCAGCGTCATCGACTTCGTCCGCATACTCACCGAGCGGACAACCGCCAGCGGCATTCTCCAGCACACCCTTCCCCTCTGAACCGCAAAGGAACACACCATGACGAACACATTGATCGACGAGATCGCTGACGGGATCTACCGTCTGTCCACCTTCGTTGCCGAGGTCGGCCCGACCGGGTTCACGTTCAACCAGTTCCTGATCGACGACGACGAGCCGTTGCTGTTCCACACCGGGCAGCGGATGCTGTTCGATTCGGTCAGCGAGGCAATCGCCACCGTCGTTCCGGTCGAAGCGCTCCGATGGATCACCTTCGGCCACATCGAAGCCGATGAGTGCGGGTCCATGAACCAGTTCCTCGCCGCAGCGCCCCAAGCGCAGGTAGCTCACGGCGGCCTCGGTTGCATGGTGTCGCTGAACGACCTCGCCGACCGACCACCCGTGCCGCTCGCTGACGGTCAGGTGCTGCAGCTTGGCCGGCATCGGGTGCGTCACATCGACACACCGCACGTACCGCACGGCTGGGAAGCCCGCGTGCTGTTCGAGGAGACGACCAAGACACTCCTGTGCGGTGATCTGTTCACCCAACTCGGTCAGGGACCCGCACTCACCTCGAACGACGTGCTCGCCGCAGCGGCGCAAGCCGAAGACGTATTCGGCGCAAGTTGTCTCACCCCCTCGACTGCGCCGACGATCCGCGCCCTCGCCGACCTCGCCCCAAGCATGCTCGCCGTGATGCACGGATCGAGCGTGACGGGCGATTGCTCTGGAGCCCTCCTAGGGCTGGCCGACGACTACGAGCGCCGACTCCTCAGGGCCAGCGCGGCCTGAAGTTCGACGCGTCGGCTGAACCAACGACCTTCATGACTGCCCGTGGAAGCGGGCAGTAGCCGCCCTCGCAACGAGGATTGCCGATGTGGAGCATCGCCTTAGGTCGGTCGGCGAACGTCGATGCCGGGCAGGTCGTCGAAGCTCGGCTCCGAACCCTGGCACACCACTGATCCAGACTGCACTCGTGAAAATCTCGCGGCCGAGTGGATCGAGTGGAAATCCGAAATGAAGCTCGGTCTGCACGAGCACATTCGCAGCGAGAACAACATCGCTTCCCGAATACGCCCAAGTTTGAGCGAACCGTCAGCGGAGATTGATTGTCATCATGTCGACGGATGAGGTCAAGGACGCGTATGGCGCGCACGCAAGCGACGTTA
>JBDSMK010000287.1:0-3506 GCA_039915905.1 Ilumatobacteraceae bacterium | reverse complement strand
ACACCAGCCTGCTGGTCAAGACCACCCCGAAGAGCACCGATCCAACAGTTGCTCCGACATCCCCCACAGCCGCTTCGACGACCGTTGCTCAGACACAGCCGACCACACCGGTCAGCTGATGTCGGATGCCCCCGACCGGAGTCATTAACCGGAGTCATTGTCAGCCGAAGAACACCTCGGCGACGTCGTGGAACAGATGGAGGTCCACCGGACGGGTCCGACCGACCGTCTCGGTCAATGGGGCCAACACGATTTCGTCGGCACGCAGCACCGTCATCTGACCCCACGCACGGTCGTGCACTGCATCGATCGCGGCCACTCCGTATCGGGTCGACAGCACACGGTCGAACGCCGTCGGTGTGCCGCCACGCTGTACGTGCCCAAGCATCACCACCCGGGTCTCGAACCCGGTGCGCTGCTCGATGGCAACGGCGATGTCGGCGGCCATCCCACCGAGGCGGACGTGCCCGAACTTGTCGTAGGCCTTGTCGTGCGAGCGCATCGTGCCGGTCTTCGGTTCGCAACCCTCGGCGACAACTACGATCGACGCGTAGCGCCCACGTTCGTGGCGGCGACGCAGCAGAGCGCACACGTCGGCGATGTCGAACGGCATCTCCGGGATGAGGATCACCGTCGCTCCGCCGGCGATCCCGGCGTGGGTGGCAATCCAGCCGGAGTGGCGACCCATCACCTCGACGACCATCACCCGGTCGTGGCTCTCGGCAGTGGTGTGCAAACGGTCTATCGCATCCGTAGCGATCTGCACCGCTGTGCAGAACCCGAACGTCATCTCGGTGCCCACGATGTCGTTGTCGATTGTCTTCGGCACTCCGACGATCGGCAGGCCGAGCTGCTCGTGCAATTGGCAGGCAACCGAAAGGGAGCCGTTGCCGCCGATCACGATCAATCCGTCGAGGGCCATCGCGGCAAAGGTGGCGGCCACCGCCTCGGGACCACCGGGGACCTCGAACGGGCTGCCCCGCCGTGTACCGAGCAGTGTCCCGCCCTTTGGCAGCATGCCGCGCAGCGACCGCACATCGAGCGTCATCGTGCGGCGTTCGATCACGCCGTCCCAGGCGTCGAGGAACCCAACAAGTTCGTCCCCGAAGCCCTGCTCGCCCTTGCGCACCACTGCTCGGATGACCGCGTTGAGGCCTGGGCAATCGCCGCCACCTGTCAGAATGCCTACTCGCACGCCTTCAACCGTAGGGCGCTGCGGCGACGAGCGGTCGCCTACCGTGCACGGCAACGCCAATCGACCAGCCAATCGAACGCCAGACAGCCAATCGAACGGCGCACGGGAAATTGGAGAACAGGAGAACAGATGGCTTGGGATTCGACGAGGCCGGTGCCGTGGAAGCGGCTGCTGCGCGAAGCAGCGGTGTTTCTCGTCATCGGAGGCATCGCCTTTGCCCTGTTCCTCAAGAAGTCGGACGTGGGCAGCTACGTCGCGTTGGTTATCGGCATGCTGATGTTCCTTGGCTTCTCGGCGATCCTTGCCAAGTTCGGCTACACCCGCCAGACGTTGAAGGAGATCCGCGCTCAGGCTCCGCAACCGCGAACCGGTAAGCGCTCCGGCAGGCGAGCCGGCAAGCGCGGCGCGACGTCACAGGCGGTGGCTGCCACCCGCCCGAAGCCAGCACCGACGCGGCGGACCAGCACGGGACCGTCACAAAGACCGAAGAGTAAGCACCGTCGGTGACTGCAACCCGGACTGCGGCGCGCTGCGTGGTGGCAATCGATGCCGGCACCACCGGCGTGCGCAGCAGAGCTATCTTTCCCGGTCGCACGCACCCCCCCGGCCCGACGGTTGCGTCGTATCGCGAGTTCACCCAGCACTATCCGCAACCTGGCTGGGTCGAGCACGACCCGGTTGAGATATGGCAGGCGGTGTTAGCCACGCTCACCGACGTGGTCGCCGAGGTTGGCATGGAACAGGTGGCTGCGATTGGCATAACCAACCAGCGCGAGACAGTGCTGGCATGGAACCGCATCACCGGCGAGCCGTACGGCACCGCCATTGTCTGGCAGGATCGGCGCACCGCAGCGCGTTGCGACGCCCTCCAGGCAGCCGGCCACCTGCCCCGCATTCGACAGCTCACCGGACTCGTGCTCGATCCGTACTTCTCGGCCTCGAAGATCGAGTGGCTGCTTGCCAACCGCACCATCCCGGTCGACTCAACGTTGGCTGTCGGCACCATCGACAGTTGGCTGGTGTGGAACCTCACCGGCGGCGAAGTCCATGTCACCGACGCATCCAACGCCAGTCGTACGATGCTGTTCGACATCAGATCGCTGGCGTGGTCACCGGAGCTGCTGCAGATGTTCGGCGTTCCGGCCGCAGCACTTCCAACCGTGCTGCCCTCCAGCGGTCGATTCGGGATCACCTCCGATCGATGCGGCGTGCCGGCCGGCATCCCGATCTCGGGTATCGCAGGAGACCAGCAGGCCGCCCTCTTCGGGCAGCTCTGCACCAGCCCGGGAATGGCCAAGAACACCTACGGCACCGGCAGCTTCGTGCTGCTCAACGTCGGCCCGCAGTGCCCGGAGCCCACCCCCGGGATGCTCACCACCGTGGCCTGGACGCTCGCTGACGGCACTGTCACGTACGCCCTCGAGGGTGCCATCTTCGTAACCGGCGCAGCGGTGCAGTGGCTGCGCGACGAGTTGCAGATCATCGACTCCGCCGCCGCGGTGGGTCCGTTGGCGGCTTCGGTCGACGACTCCGGGGGGGTGTTCATCGTGCCGGCGTTCACGGGCCTCGGGAGTCCATGGTGGGATCCGTATGCGCGGGGCACGATCATCGGCATCACCCGTGGCACCAGCCGCGCTCACCTCGCCAGGGCCGTGGTGGAGTCGATGGCCTACCAGACACGCGACGCGATCGAGGCGATGGCGCAGGCCGCTGGTGTCACCATCGGCGATCTGCGCGTCGACGGCGGCGCCTCGACGATGGACATGTTGTTGCAGATGCAAGCCGATCAGCTCGGTGTCTCAGTTCGGCGACCGGTGGATCAAGAAACCACTGCACTTGGCGCGGCGTACCTCGCCGGACTCGCCGAAGGGATGTGGCCCTCGCTAGACGCGCTGGCCGCAGAGTGGCAGCTCGATGCGGTGTTCCAGCCGGCCTCCGACAACGCAGCGGCCAACGCTGCGCACCAAACCTGGCGTCGCGCCGTTGCGTTGTCCCGCCGGTGGGCCTGACCTGGCGAACCAGAGTCAGCAGCCACCAGGGTTAGCAGCCACCAGGGTTAGCAGCCACCCGCGTGGCATCATGCGTACATGCCCAAAGAGCCTGCGGACGGTTGCATCTACGTCGTCATCGAAATCCCCCGGGGGAGCCGCAACAAGTACGAGATAGACCATCGCACCGGCCAGGTGTACCTCGACCGCCGATTGTTCACAGCCACCACGTATCCGGCCGACTACGGCTTCATCCCCAACACGCTGGGCGGTGATGGCGACCCGCTCGACGCGCTGGTGCTGTTGGAGGACCCGGTGTACCC
>JBDSMK010000261.1:0-13652 GCA_039915905.1 Ilumatobacteraceae bacterium | reverse complement strand
CGGTGCGTACTTCCGCAGCGATCACTACCTGAAGATGGGTGACGTCTCGGGGCTGCCCGGACCGAGCGATGCGTGGATCACCCTCGCCGGCCTGGCACGTGACACATCCACCATCCGGCTGGGCACGCTGGTCACTCCGATCACGTTCCGCGGTCCGGGGTTGCTCGCAGTCAGCGTCGCCCAGGTCGACGAGATGAGCGGCGGGCGTGTGGAGCTGGGCATCGGTGCCGGCTGGTACGCCGAGGAACACGCCGCCTACGGCTTCGACTTCCCGCCGGTCGGTGAGCGCTTCGACATGCTCACCGACCAGTTGGCGATCATCGACGGGATGTGGCGCACGCCGGTTGGCGAGACATTCAGCTACGAAGGGCCGGCCTTCGCGGTGCTGGATTCGCCGGCGTTGCCGAAGCCGGTCCGAGGGCGCGTCCCGATCGTGATCGGCGGCGGCGGACGCACCAAGACACCGCGGCTGGCGGCACGCTACGCCACCGAGTTCAACACCCCTTTCGTGCCGGTTGACGTGTTCGTCGCCCAACGCGACCGGGTGCGAACCGCGTGCGACGACATCGGGCGGACCAACCCGATGACGTTTTCGGCGGCAGTGGTGGTTTGCGTCGGCCGCGACGAGACGGAGGTGGCCCGACGAGCTGCAGCCATCGGCCGTGCCCCCGACGAACTGCGTGCCAACGGCGCCGCCGGCACGCCGGAGGAGGTGGCCGCGACATTACGTCGCTGGGCCGCCGCCGGCGCGCAGCGGATGTACCTGCAGGTGCTCGACCTCGACGACCTCGATCACCTCGACCTGATCGCCGGCGAGGTCGCCCCGCTGCTGACTTGACGTTCGACGCGGTCACAATGAGGTGATGAGCGAACACGATCTCGTCATTCGTGGTGCGACTGTGGTCGACGGCACGGGCGCCACGCCGTACCACGCCGATGTTGCTGTAAGCGCAGGGATCATCACGGAGGTCGAGTCCAGGGTGTCCGGTCGCGGACACCGTGAAGTCAGTGCCGACGGACTCACCGTGACGCCTGGGTTCGTCGACATCCACACCCACTTCGACGGGCAGGCGACTTGGGATGGCGTGCTCGCTCCGAGCAGCATCCACGGCGTGACCTCGGTCGTGATGGGCAACTGCGGTGTTGGTTTCGCCCCGGCACTGCCGACTGCCGCGCAGCACGACTGGTTGATCGGCCTGCTCGAAGGCGTCGAGGACATCCCCGGCACGGCGCTGGCCGAAGGTCTGGCATGGGACTGGGAGACCTTCCCGGAGTACATCGACGCGCTGGGGCGACGTGACTACACGATCGACATCGGCACCCAGGTTGCCCACGCGCCGCTGCGGGTCTACGTGATGGGTGAGCGCGGGGCTGACCCCAACGAAACACCAACGGCCGAGGAGCTCACCGCGATGGCCGCCCACGTGCGTGCCGGCATCGACGCCGGCGCACTGGGGTTCACCACCAGCCGTACTTACCTGCACCGCACCCGCGACGGCGCTCCGCTCGGTACAAAGCTTTCTTCGGCCGACGAGTTGATCGCTCTAACCGGTGCGCTGGGCGAGGCGGGCAGCGGGGTGATCCAGATGATCAGCGACGCCTACCAGTCCGACGACGACGCCTACGTAGCCGACGAGATGCGCCTGATGCGTGCACTAGCGGCGACTTCAGGGCGGCCGTTGAGCATGACCGTGCAACAGCCGGAGGCGCTGCCGGACCGGTGGCGCGAGATGCAGCAGTGGGTGAGCGGTTGTGTAGCCGATGGGCTGTCGCTGAAGATGCAGGTGGCGTCGCGCCCGATCGGGCTCTTGCAAGGACTCACCGCCACGATGAACCCGCTGGTCACCTGCCCGAGCTACGCCGAGATCGCCGGCCAGCCGTTGGCAGCACAGGTCGCCGCGCTACGCGACCCGATCCGCCGCAAGCGGCTGATCGCCGAGCACGGCGCAGCCGTAGGCGTGCACAGCGGGTTGATCAGCCAGATCATCGGCGGGTTTCACAACCTGTTCCCGATGCTCGACCCGGTGGACTACGAGCCGTCGCCTGCTGATTCGGTGGCCGGGCGCGCCGCCGCAGTTGGAGTGCGCCCGATCGAACTGCTGCTCGACCTGCTCGTGGAGCGCGACGGCAACCAGTTGTTGTACATGCCGTTGTTCAACTATGCGGCAGGCAACCTCGACGACGTTCGCGAGATGCTGTCGTCGCCTGTGTCGCTGATGGGTCTCAGTGATGCCGGGGCGCACTGCGGGGCGATCAGCGATGCGAGCATGTCAACTACATCGTTGGCGTTGTGGACACGCGACCGCAGTCGTGGTCAACGGCTGCCGCTGGAGTTGATGGTGCACCACATGACCCAGCGCACCGCGTCACACGTCGGATGGTTGGACCGCGGCGTTCTGGCACCCGGCTACCTGGCCGACATCAATGTGATCGACATGACCAGCCTGGCGGCGCATCCGCCGACGATCGTGCGCGACTTGCCGGCCGGCGGCCGTCGACTGATGCAGACCGCCAGCGGCTACGTACACACGTTCAAGAATGGCGTCGAGACGTTCGCCGACGGTGTGCACGCAGGTGCGTTACCCGGACGCTTGGTCCGCGGATCGCGGCCTGCGGTCAGGCCCTAGCCGCGCTGAGCGGTGTGGACTGGAAGGCGATCGCCAGCCGGTTCCACAGGTTGATCACGCCGATCCTGGCGACCAGGTAAGCCACCTCGCGCTCTTCGAACTCCGCTCGCACCCCATTCCAGACCTCATCGGAGACACCGTTCGGACCGAGGCGGGTCACCTCGTCGGTGAGCGCCAGAGCGGCGCGCTCCTTGGCTGTGTAGAACGGCGCCTCGTGCCAGGCCCCGAGACCGAACAGACGGGCGGTGGTCTCCCCTGCCTTGAGCGCGTCGGCACTGTGCATGTCGATGCAGAACGTGCAGCCGTTGATCATCGAGGAACGCAGCTTGATCAGCTCGTCCAACGTCGGGTCGATGTTGGCGTGAACGTGTTGTTCCAGCGCCGAAATGGTGCGGTACAGCTCTGGGGCGACTTTGGCGGCGTCGAGTCGCTGGGTCATCCGATCCTCCTGTTTGCTCGCGCGGTCATTCGATGGCCGCGTCTCCATACTGGCGTCACGAACCCGAGTTCCGTCAGTGACGCCCGTCGCGATCAGAGGGTGATCTCGATGCTGGTGGAGCCGGCGCGGGGGTGTGCGACGTTTACCGTGACGGCGGTGCCGGCCGGCGCACGCACCGTCCAGGCCACGAGCACCCTGTCGGGGGTGCCATCGTTCCAACCGCTGAATCGCGCCGCCGAACGGCCGGACAACTGGCCGAGCTCGCGACGGGCGGTGCCGCCGATGACCGAGGCGCCGCCGAGCTCCGCGGTGAGTGGCCGCACGAGGTGGTCGCGGCGCGCCTGGACCGATACATCGGTTGGCAACCAGCAGGTGTTGGCGATGCCAACTTCGACCCGCCACGTGTCACTGCCGAGCGCGCTGGCTTCAGCGTGGAGCACCTCGACACACGGCGCGGCCAAGGCCTGATGGATCGCAAACTCGGCGTGCGGGCGCACCTCCTCGGCAAGCAGTGAAAGCGGCGGGTTGGTCCACGAACACATCTCGTCCCAGCCGCCGAGCTCGACCGCACCGAGCTGCGGGTGCTCGAACGGGTACCAATCGACGAACAGCTCCGGATGGTTGGCATCGGCCCACGCCAGCACCGCTAGCTCCTCGGCTTCGGTTGGCCCGGTGTACCAGATCAGCGTCGACGATTTGTTCCCGGTGGCTGCCTTGATCAGGTCCCAGAACTCGGTGGTCCAGCCATACACACCGAGGTGCTCGTAGACCCAGTCGTCGGCCGCGCCGCTCATCGTCTCCGACCGATCCCAGGTGAAGTCCTCGAACACCGAATGCGCCGGGTAACCGGTCACGGCAGTGCCGTGTTGGGCCAGTTGTTTGTAGACCCACACGTCCATTGGTGGCAGTGCCGAGTCGCTCTTCGTGCTCGACGGACGCAGCAGCACCCCACCACTGGTGTGGAAGGCGTTGTACCCGCACACGTTGGGCCGAGCCACAAGGGCACGCACCAACGCGTCGATCTCCGGTTCGCTCAGCGGGTGGTCGCCACTACCGGGCACCTTCGGGCCCCACCCGGCTGGGAAGTTGCGGTTCATGTCGAGGGCCTCCGGCGGGCGCGGCGTTGGCACCGTGAACCCGTCGTGGTCAACCACCTCGCCCTCGCTGAACAGCCGGTAGCGGCTGGTGCCCGCCGGCGCACCGTCGATCGGCACTGCGCGCATCAGCCGGCGATCTTCGCGCGACGGCATCCACGCACCATTCGGGTCGGGAACGCGCATCGTCAGCACCCGACCGTCGCCATCGATGTCGCCGACTTGCAGGCCTGCGCTGTGATGGCCGTCGCTCCACGGCCACGGTCGCACGCTGCTGCGCCGATAGCGGGGTGAATCGGCAAGCGCCCACTCCACGCCGTCAGGGTTGATTCGCGCCACGACGTAGAACGTGCGCGTCCGCATCGCCCTGGTGACTGTGTCGTCGTTGCCGAACCCGCTGACCAGCCGCTCGATGAGCCATAGGGCGGCCACACCGGCAGTCACCTCGACGGAGTGGATGTTGGCGTCGATCCAATGAGCCGGCTTCGTGTGGTGGGCGCCGGTGGAGATGTCGGTGATGGTGGCCAACCACAGCTCGCGGCCCTCGTGTGAGCGCCCGTAGGACTCGACCGTCACAAGGTCTGGGTGAGCCGCGGCGGTGTCATGCAGCCATTCGGTGAATTCGTCGTAGCGCAGGTATCGATCGAAGCGGTATGCGCCGGCCCTGTCTGTCAGGTTGGGTTGAGTCGCCGAGGTCACATCTGCACGGTAGTTGGTACCAGATGCACGATCGTCGAGACGTCGACCGGGCGGCGTCCGCTGATCATCTCAGGACGCATCCGCACGAGCGACCCGGCGAATCCGGTGTCACAGAATCCCGCGGCAAACGTGGGGGCATTGAACAGCGGAGCACCAAACGCAGGGGTGCCGCGGAGCAGTTCGAGTTGACCGGTTGCCAGAACGCTCCAACCGCCGTGTCGCAGCGAATCCCCTTCGTCGGCCTCGAAGCAGGCCACGCTGCCACGGGCCGCCGCATCCAGCGGAAGATCCGACGAGGACTCGAAGAGGATGTCGTTGCCGAACATCACGAACACGACCGGCACGATTACCGGCAACGCTCCAGAGGTCAGCGCCACTCTCCCCACGGACACCGATTGCAACAGTTCTCGGCACTGGTCCTCATCGAGCACCTCGAAGCCATAGCGATCGATCTCCATTTGCCTAGCGTGACTGTAGGCACGTCAGATGAGGTAGGGCCGAACGTCCCGATGTGCCCGGTATCCGACCAGACGTCGGCAGGCTCAGATCCTCGGACACTCAGGCACTCAGACCGGGCCGCGGCGGCCGTACTCTCCGCCGGCGCGCATCCGATCGACCGAGGTCGCCGGTTGCAGCGGCGCCGACCAACGCACCTCCGTGCCGCCGCCCGGGCGCGGTCCGATCTTGAAGCTGCCGCCGAGGGCCTCGGCGCGTTCCCTCATGTTCGAAACACCGCCGCGGCCGCCGCTCGTTCCGGCAGCGAGCGCGGCGTCGAGACCGATGCCATCGTCGGCCACCATCAACACCACTTGATCGGCCTGGGCGGCAACGTGTACATCGACACGGCCTGCCCTGGCGTGGCGGCTGACATTGGACAACGCCTCGCGCAGTGCTAGCGCGACCTGCTCGCCGACCCCGGGGGTCACCCCGGCCAGCGAACCTTCGAATCGGCACGTCGGGTCGTATCCCAGGGCGCGCGATGCTTCGGCGCAGACCGCCAGCACATCGCTGCGCAGTCCACCTTCGGGTGGCCGGCTCTGCTGCAGTTCGAATATGGTCGAACGGACTCGTCGGATGGTCACGTCGAGATCCTCCACTGCCCGCGATATCCGGTCGCGCACGGGGTCCTGATTGCAGATCTGGCTGGCTGCCTGCAACGAAAGTCCAACGGCGAATACCCGTTGGATGACATCGTCGTGAAGGTCGCGAGCGATCCGTTCGCGCTCGTCGAGCAACTCGATCGCGCTCAGGTTGTAATGCATCCTGGCGTTCTCGATGGCTACCCCGGCAGCACCGGCCAGGGCAACCACCAACTCCTCGTCGGTATCGGTGAACTCGCCACCACCGAGCTTCTCGGTGAGGTACAGGTTGCCGAAGACCTCGTCGCGCAACAGGATCGGTACCCCTAGGAAGGTGGTCATCGGCGGGTGATGCGGCGGGAAGCCGAAGCTGTCGGGATGCTTGTTCAGATCTGGCAGGCGCAGCGGGCGCGGCTCCACTATCAACAGCCCGAGGATCCCGTGGCCCTCAGGGAGATGCCCGATCAACTGGGCTTCCTCCTCCTCGATGCCAACGGTGATGAACTGCTGCAGGCCGGTGCGCGCCGGGTTCAGCACGCCGAGCGCGCCGTACTGCGCATCGACCAGTTCGATGGCGACCTCGATGATCCTTCGCAGCACCATCGGCAGGCTCAGCTCGGACCCGATGGCAGTGACCGCGTCGAGCAGTCGGCGAAGGTGCTTCACGTCGATCTGTCGCTGTGGAGACACGTCGTTGAGGCTACGCGACGCCTGCACGGCACGGAGCTTCGACAGTTACCGGCCGCACCTCCATCGTGTGCGCAGCCGCCTACAGTGCACGGAAGTGATCCGCGTGTTCCTGCTCGACGACCACGAGGTCGTGCGCCGAGGCGTGCGCGACCTGTTGGAGGCGGGCGGCGACATCGAGGTGGTGGGCGAGGCCGGAACGGTTGCCGAAGCACTGGCCCGGGTGCCGGCCACAGATCCCGACGTAGCGGTGCTCGACGTGCGTCTGCCCGATGGCACGGGCATCGACGTGTGCCGCGAACTGCGCTCGTCGCGCCCCGAACTGCGTTGTCTGATGCTCACGTCGTTCGACGATGACGAGGCACTGTTCGAGGCGATCATGGCCGGTGCCGCCGGGTACCTGCTGAAAGAGGTGCGGGCCAACGACCTGGTTGAGAGCGTTCGCCGGGTGGCGGCCGGGCAATCGCTGCTGGACCCACGGATGACTGCCCAGGTGCTGGAGCGGCTGCGCAACCCTCCGGCCGAGGACCCGCGCACCGCCAAGCTCAGCGATCAGGAACGCAAGATCCTCGATCTGCTGGCCGGCGGCCTGACCAACAGGCAGATCGCCGACGAGCTCTTCTTGGCGGAGAAGACGATCAAGAACTACATGACCAACCTGCTCACCAAGCTGGGAATGAGTCGGCGCACGGAGGCCGCTGTGTACGCCGCCCGAATCGCCGAGCGCGACAAGCGCGCCGCGCCGCAACCACGCAGTACCTGACCGGACTGCCATCGGTGGCAGGGCATTTGGTCCCTGGAGATCCGGACCAGCGCCCCTGAGTGCACCTGCGACCGCACACGATCCTGGGTGCATGGCTCGAGAAGAGAAGACAGTCCTCGGTTGGTTGGCATTCGTCGTCGCCGCAGTCGCGTTGTTCATGTCACTGTTCGCAATGCGTGACAGTGGAACATCGGCGGGCGGTGCCGGCACCCCTAGCGGTGGTGGCGCTGTCGCCGCCTTACCGACGGTGACCGTGACGATGTCGGAGTTCAAGTTCGACCCGTCGACGGTCTCGATCCCGTCGGGCGGGGCGATCCTGCGGGTTGTCAACGCCGGCAGCACGGTGCACACGTTGGACGTCGTCGAACTGGGCAAGAAGACTGGCGACGTTCAACCCGGCGCATCGGCCGACCTCACCCTTACCGGGGCCGCCGATGGCCACTACACCATCATCTGCGACATCGCCGGCCACGCCGGAGCGGGGATGACCGGGTCGTTGATGGTCGGCGGTGCCGCGACCGGCGATGGCACCGCGACCACCGATCCCCACGGCACGATGACCTGGCAGGAGATGGACGCGCAGATGAACAAGCGGTCGCTGGAGTTCTCGTTCGATACCAAGGCCCTGGGCGGCCAGGACCTCGCACCGACGATTCTGGCTGACGGCACAAAGCAGTTCGACCTGACCGCCGAGATCGTCAAGTGGGAGGTCGAACCGGGCAAGATCGTCGACGCCTGGACGTACAACGGTGTGGTCCCCGCCCCGGTGATCCACGTGCAGACCGGCGACAAGGTCCAAGTCGTGTTGCACAACAAGCTGCCGGAGTCGACCGTCATCCATTTCCATGGGATCAAGGTGCCCAACGAGATGGACGGGGTCGACCCGTTCACCCAGGACGCCATCCAGCCGGGTACGACATTCACGTACGCATTCACCGCCGATGGACCTGCGGTTGGTATTTACCACTCGCATCACAACGGCCACAACCAGGTGACCAACGGCTTGTTCGGAGCGTTCTTGATCGACGAGATGCCGATCCCCAAGAAGCTCGTCGATAAGGGCTACACGAAGGTCGACAAGAAGGTCAACATGGTGCTCAACGACGCCGGCACAATCGGGCTGACACTCAACGGCAAGAGCTTCCCTGCCACCGAGGGGTACACCTTGAAGGTCGGACAGGTGATGGAGGTCAACTACTTCAACGAGGGGCTGATGGCGCACCCGATGCACCTGCACCAGCCGATCGGCTGGATCATCGCCAAGGACGGCGTGCCGCTTGACGAGCCATTCCCCGGCGACACCATCAACGTCGCCCCCGGCGAGCGCTACACGGTTCTCTACAAGGCTGAGATCCCCGGCATCTGGGCCTGGCACTGCCACATCCTGACCCACGCAGAAGGCCCCCAGGGGATGTTCGGAATGGTCACTGCACTGAAGGTTGACTAACGGTTCTCGGCCAGACTGGCGGGATTCGACCGGGAGGCTGCTGATGACCATCACACACCTGACTGCGCAGGCGAGCGCAGAGCAGATCGCCGGGTTCGTCGATCGTGACGGTGCCGTGGTCGTCGATCGGCTGGCTCCGGTCGACCTGCTCGACCGGATCGCCGACGAGCTGGCGCCGCATCAAGCGGTGACCAGCGTCGGCCCGGACGACTTCAGCGGCCACAACACCCGGAGGACGGGCGCCTTGATCGCCCGCTCTCCGGCGTGTCGCGAACTGGTGATGCATCCACTGGCGCTGTCCACAGTGAAGGTCGTGCTCGGCCACTCGAAGAACTTCCAGCTGCACCTGACCCAGGCGATCGCCATCGGGCCAGGCGAACCCGCTCAACAGATCCACCGCGATCGCTGGGCGTTCGACTTCTTCCCGTTCCCACTCGACTACGAGGTGCAGTGCAACACGATGTGGGCGCTGACCGACTTCACCGAGGCCAACGGGGCCACCCGGGTCGTTGTCGGCAGCAACCTCGCCGCTGAGAACACGAGGTACACGGCCGACGACACCGAGCCGGCGGAGATGACCCGAGGCTCGGTTCTGTTCTACTCCGGGCGGGTGTTCCATGGCGGTGGGGCGAACACCTCCGATTGTGTCCGCATCGGCGCAAACATCACCTACGCCGTTGGCTGGTTGAGGCAGGAGGAGAACCAGTACCTGTCGGTACCGCGGGAGGTCGCCGCGGACCTCCCTGTTGATCTGCTGCGTGTGATGGGATACGCGCGAGGCGCATACGCGCTGGGCTACATCGACGATCTACGCGATCCCATCGAGGCGCTTCGCCCCGGCACCGGCGCCGTCGGGTTCGCCACCGGCTGACCTAATCGGAAGTCTGGTGAGGATTCGTGTCGGTCAACGAGACGATTTCTCACCAGAGTCAGCTGTGACCAGCGCTGCGCCGGCAGGTCACCGGCAGCGGATCAGTGATCGGATCGGATCAGTGATCGGATCGGCGGCGCAGCACACGCAGTCGACCGGCGAGTCCGACGGCAGTGGCCAGCCAGGCAGCGGCGGCGATCCCCAGGGTCAGCTTCGGCAGCCACCCGAGGCTGGTGAGACCGATCGCCAGGCGCATCTTGTAGCTGGCCACGCCGTACATCCCGAGTGGGAACACCACCGCCCAGTACGCCGGGCTGTAACGCAGCGGCACTCTGCGAACGAGGTGTCGCCACACGCCGATGGCAACCATCAGTGGGAACCAGAACGTCGCCGTAGCCCACGCCAGCACCACCATCCCCTCGATGAACGGGGCAACGCGTTGAATCCGTGGCGATCCACCCTTGGCCAGCAACAAGTTGGAACCGGCCAGCACGGTGATGGCCACGGCACCCGCGGCGATCCACGCCGGCGGATCGGCCTCCGTCGGTTCCAGCGGTTCGAACGTCCAGCGGAGAAACACCATCGTCATTACGATGAGGTAGAGCACCAGACCGAGCACGAACAGCGCAAGGCAAGCGAAGGCGAGCATGTCGCGCGGATCGTGAGCCAGTTGCAGGGCGCCGACCACCGCGATGGACTCGATCGACACGGTGAGCAGGAACCAGGTGCCGTTGATCCCCGGCCCCAGTCCCGGTTTGCGGCCCAGCACCACGGCGAACAACGTGGCGTACGCGGTTGGCACCCACAACACGATGCCTGCGAACCACAGCACCCACGCCAGGGTCCACCAGCTGTAGATGACTATCGACGCCGCCGCCATCACGTTGATCGCAGCCACGATGGTGAGGAAAGCAAACCCTTTGCTGTGACTCACGACGTCGGCGGCGAACAACCGCGGGTAGATGGCGATGCGAATCGTCAGCAGCACGCCGAGAACTACGAAACCGACAGCTGCTGCGATGTACAGGCTCTCGGCGACCGCACGCAGGCCCTCCTGCGCTAGCCCGGTGGCCACGATGCCGGTGGCCATCACCAACGCGAAGTAGCCGGGAAACAGCGTCGCGACGAAGTTTGTGGGCGCCGTTGCCGCTGTTACCGCCGTTGCTGTCGCCGGCGTCGAATCGGACGGCTCGCCGGCCATAGGCAGCTGACTGGCCGTCGGTGGCTGACCGGTCACGGGCGAAGGTAACGCAGGAACAACGCCGATCCGCCGACCAGCACCACCGATGTGATCGCGGTGGCCCACGCCAACGACTTGGTGCCCGTTTCGAAAGCCTCGACGGCCACAGTGATCAGGAACACCTGGAAGGCGACAAGCACGATCACGTACAGCGTCACCGCCGACGAACTGTGTTGACGAACCGGCGTCCTCATGCGGGTCGTCCGAGCGCCCAGATCATCCCGTCGGAACGCACTTCGATGTTGATCTTGCCGAGCGGACGCACGGGCGGACCGGATATCACTGCACCCGATTCGGCCACGAAGTTGCCTTCGTGACACGGACAGTGCCAACGGTTCTCCTGCTCCTGGAAGAACACCACGCAGCCGAGGTGCGTGCACTTCTGGCTGAACGCGACGATCTGCTCCGCATCGAGGCGCAACAGGATCGCTGGATCATCCTCACTCGGATAACGGAACAAGTAGGTGCCCCCGATGGGCACCGTGGCAGCCGCGACGATGGCCCGCGGCTCGCCCTGGTTGATCGATCGCAACTGAGTCCACACCGCCAGTCCGACGTTGCCGACAGCGAGCGCCCCAGCGCCGAGGACGAGGTAACGGGTGAACTCGCGACGGGTGACGTCCTCCTCGCCGGCGCTTTGGATCGGGAAGTCTCGCCGCCACAGAGGTACCGGCACCGGCGTCGCGTCTCCATCCGCGTGGTCCTCCCCACCCGGCGCCGGGTCGCTACTCACTGCATTCCACCGGATTCGAGCCCGAACGGGTCGTCCAGCCAGTTGGTGGCTGGGGCCCGCATCGCATCCAGCGGCCCGCCGCCAAGATCGTCGACCACCACGTAAACCTTGGTTCGCACCTGCTGGCGACCGAACATGAAATCGCGCATCAACGACCCGGTGCGCTCATCGTTGAAGCGCTCCACGGTGCCGTACCACAGCGCCTCACTGGGGCAGACCGAGGCGCACATCGGCGCGTAGCCCTCCGACGTGCGATCGGTGCACATGTCGCACTTCATCATCTGATCGAAGTCGGCGATGTACTTCGGCACGCCGAACGGGCACGCCAGCACGCAGTTCGAGCAACCAATGCAGCGCGGCTTCAACGCCGACTGCACCACGCCGGCTTCGGTCTGCTTGATGGCATCCGCCGGGCAGACCTGCGCGCAGGTGGGATCGGCGCAGTGCATGCACACCATCGGCGCTGTCTGGGTGGTGGTCGCCCGGTCGAAGCGATCAAGGTGGATCAGTGACTGCCCGCGGTGTGTGCCGCACTCCATGCATGCCTGCACGCATGCCTCGCAACCAATGCATCTGCTCTGATCGACGACGAAGATCTGGGCCTCGTCTGTACGACTTTCCATCATCGGCTCCGTTCTGGACCGGCCGGATCGGCCGGATCTTCGGCATTGGTGTGCAGACCGAGGTCGCGCCGATCGGTCGTGGCGATGTGGCCACCGGTGCGCTGCACGCGCACGGCTGCCACCTTGAACTCGGGCATCTTCGAGATCGGGTCGACAGCCCGGCTGGTCAGCTGGTTTGCGGCTTTGCGACCCGGCCAGTGGTATGGGATGAACACGGTGTCGGGGCGGATCGTGTTGACCACGTGTGCTGGGAGCGTGATCGAGCCGCGCCGTGAGGTGACCGTGACGAGGTCACCGTCGGCGATGCCGAGTGGCTCGGCGAGCTTGGGGTGCATCTCGCACAACGGCTCGGGGTACTGGGCGACGAGCGCGGCAATGCGGCGGGTCTGGGTACCCGACAGGTACTGCGAGACGACCCGGCCGGTGGTCAACAGCACCGGGTAGTCGTCGTCGACGACCTCCGCGGACAGCTTGTACGGCACGCCGTGGAAGCGTGCTCTGCCGTCAGGGAAGTGGAACTGGCCGCCCTCGTGCAGCCGTGGGGTGCCAGGGTGACCCGCCTCGGGGATCGGCCAGAACAGACCCATCTCGTCTTCGATGCGTTGCCACGTGGCGCCGGTGTAGTCGGCGGTGCCACCGGTGCTGGCCCGGCAGAGCTCGTCGAAGATCTGTTCGGTGTTCGCGTACGGGAAGTACTCGCTCTTGCCCAGGCGTTCGGCGATGTCGAGCAGGATCTCCCAGTCTCGGCGGGCGTCGCCGGGTGGCGTGACGGCGGCGTTGATCTTGATGATCCGCCCCTCACCGCTCGTCGAGGTGCCCTCGTCCTCCTCGTGCAACGAGCCCGGCAGCACGATGTCGGCGTGGTGTGCGGATTCGGAGAGGAAGAAGTCGATGACCGCGTAGAACTCGAGCTTGTCGAGTGCCTCGCGCGTGAAGTTCGAGTCCGGTGCCGACACGACCGGGTTGAAGCAGATCGACAGCAGTCCTTTGATGGTGCCGTCGTGGATCGCTTCGATCAGTTCCTCCGCAGGCAAGCCCTTGCCCGGAATGTCGGCCTCGTCGCAGTTCCACACCTTCGCGACCGCAGCACGGTGCTCGGGGTTGGTGATGTCGCGGTTGCCGGGCAACTGATCGCACTTGTGGCCGTGCTCACGGCCACCTTGGCCGTTGCCCTGTCCAGTGATCGTCGACACACCACAGCCGGGTTTGCCGAACTTGCCGGTGGCGAGGCCGAGGTTGATCGCGGCGAGGACGTTGTCGACACCTTTGGTGTGCTGCTCGATGCCGCGGGCGTGGAGCATCATCCCGGTTGCCGAGGTGCCCCACAGCTCGGCGGCTTCCTCGATCCGT
>JBDSMK010000132.1:0-2974 GCA_039915905.1 Ilumatobacteraceae bacterium | reverse complement strand
CATCTCGCACACGGCTGAGATGTGCTTGTCGTTCACCCGCACAGCCAAACTGGCCGGCTTGAGCCTGGCACCGCCGCACGCGTGGCACGGGATCAACCGCATGTACCCCTCGTACTGCTCACGCGACCAGTCGCTCTCGGCGCCCTCGTGGCGTCGCTTGATCCACGGGATCACACCTTCGTACGCAGTGGAGTACTCGCGGGTCCGGCCATACCGGTTGCGATACTTGACCTTCAGATTGCCCTCCACACCGTGGAGGATGACCTTCTGCTGCTTGGCCGTGAGCTTGCTGTACGGCTTGTCGAGATCGATGCCGTACTCCCCGGCCACCGCCTCCAGCATCCTGGCGAAGTACTGGGTGTTGGAACTCCGCCACGGGGCAATCGCACCCTCGTTCAAGGACTGATCGCCGTCGGGGATCAGCAACTCCGGATCCACCTCGAACTGCGTGCCGAGTCCGTCGCACGTCGCACAGGCTCCGTAAGGGGAGTTGAACGAGAAGTTGCGTGGCGCCGGCTCCTCGAAGCTGGTACCGCACTTCGGGCACGCGAGATGCTGGCTGAAGGTGAGGATCTCACCGTCTCCCTCGCCTTCACGGGCCACCAGTTCCACCTGGGCCACGCCCTCGGCCAGCTTCAGCGCCTGTTCCAGCGAATCGGTGAGCCGTCGTTCGATGCCATCCCGGCGCACCAGCCGGTCGACGATGATCTCGATGTGGTGCTGCTCGTAACGCGCCAACTTCTCGTCGCGCTTCAGGAACTCAGCGATGTCGACGACTTCGCCATCGACACGAGCACGTACGAAGCCCTGCCCGGCGAGGTCGTCGAGCAGCGTGTCGTACTCCCCTTTGCGGCCCCGCACCACAGGCGCGAGCACTTGGAAGCGGGTGCCTTCTGGCAGCAGCAGGATGCGGTCGACGATCTGCTGCGGGGTCTGGCGTTGCAGCCTGGTGCCGTCGTCGGGACAATGCTGCACGCCGATTCGGGCATACAGCAGCCGCAGGTAGTCGTACACCTCGGTGATCGTGCCGACCGTGGAGCGCGGGTTGCGGCTGGCCGACTTCTGATCGATCGAGATCGCCGGCGAAAGGCCCTCGATGACATCGACATCGGGCTTGTCCAGCTGTCCAAGGAACTGTCTGGCATAGGCGCTGAGGCTCTCCACGTAGCGGCGCTGACCCTCTGCGTAGATGGTGTCGAACGCAAGGCTGCTCTTGCCGGAACCGGACAACCCGGTGAACACCACCAGGCTGTTGCGTGGCAGTTCTACGCTGATGTTGCGCAGGTTGTGCTCACGGGCCCCACGGACCACGATCTTGCCGGCATCGTTCACCGCTGGGGCCATGGGCATCGAGGTTATCGCCGGGTCAGTAGCGAACAAATGTTCTAGATGCATCTCGTCTGGCACCGCGCCGGGACGTCCTCATGTGCTAGAGACAGCCAGGTGGGAACCGGCGATTCGGCACCTCGTTCGCCGGCCGCCGGTGAGGAGAGAACCGACCTACGTCTGCGCATGGCCGTGGTAGTCGCCGCCGGGCTGATGCTGCTGGTGCTGGCGAGCGGTACGGGGACGGTGCGCAACTTCCACAGCGGCGTCACCGACCATGCCAGCCAATGGCTGCGATCGCTTGCCGGTGGGCTGGCCGGCATCGCGGTCGGCACAGTGGCTCTGATCGTCGTGCGCCGCGTCGGCCGCTCGGACATCACCGGCCAGCCAAACCTCAAGCCGCCAAACCTCAAGCCGCCAAACCTCAAGCCACCGGCCTCACTGCCGTTGAGTAGGCGAGTAGTCGCGCTCACCTTGGCAACCTGTGCCGCCATCGGGGTGACGGTGGGGATCGCCGCCACACACATCGGACCTCCTGCTCCACCGACGATCCCGGCGGACGCGGCGCCTCCGCTGGTGACCGCGCCACCGGCAGACGCGGCGATCCCGCAGCCTTCGTCGGCGTCGTTTCCCACCTGGCTGAACATCGTGCTCATCCTGATCGCGCTGGTCATCATCGGCTTCGGGGTTTACGAGATCGGTCGTTCCGTACGGCTGCCGCGGTTCCGGATCGGCAACATCCGCCGCCGGCAGACGGCGACGGCAGCGATGAGCGACAACGCGGATGAATTGGATGTGGAATCCGCCGCCGATTCGTTCGACGAGAGCGCAACCATGCTCGGAGACGACCAGGATCCGCGCCGGGCGATCATCGCGGCCTATGCCCACCTGCTCGATCGGCTCGCTGAGGCTGGCTGTCCACGGTTTCGCTTCGAAGCTCCCGAGGAGCACCTTCGCCGAAGTCTGACCTCCCTTGGGTTGATGGCCCCAACGGCCGGGACCGGAGACCATGGCTCACCGGGCAGCGAAGCGATGGAGGTCATCATCGACCGCTTCCTCATTGCCCGGTTCAGCCACAACCCGGTGACCGAAGCCGACCGAGACCAGGTTCGCGAGGCGCTCCGCCGAGCCGGCAGCCGGCTGCGCGAGCTCGCCGACAAGGCCCAAGTACCGGTTCCGGCGACCGCCGGCACCGTCACATGGGACCAAAGCGACCGGAGCGACCGATGAATCTCGCGCCACGCTGGCTGAGAGCGTCGTTCTGGTTGGCCCTGCTGACGATGCTGATTGCGATCAGCAAGCCACCGGTGGCCCCCCTGCTGCTGCGCGCCATGGTGGTCATCGCGCTGACCGCAGCGGCGGTCGCCGGGTTGACCGGCGCGCTACGCGACGTGGAGCCAGTCAGCGGATCCGGACGTCGCGCCGACCCGGTTGAACCGAACGCGGTGCCTCGCGAACTGGCGATGATGACCGAGGAACTACGCCAGATCGGTCGCCGCGGCGACATCCCGCCGGGAGTGATACGCAACCTGCGCAACTCGCTGCAACACCGCCTGTGGTACCGCCACGGCCTGGCAGTCACCAGTACCGCGCACAGCGATGCGATCCGCGCCTTGCTATCACCGAACGGTTGGCTGGTGGCCGCAAC